>NZ_JBTNDR010000030.1:0-48644 GCF_054510895.1 Arthrobacter sp. HLT1-20
GGACCGGACAATGTCCGGTCCACACCCCTTTAAGCTCCCGATTCCGTCTTCTCCCAGATTGATTCTAAGCTTCAGAATGTTGCGCCGCATTTCTGTCGTTTGCTCAGATCTTCGGCCCTAAATGGTGTTTCACGTGAAACACCCCGCCGACTCGAGTCGGGTGCGTCCCGCAACACATGGCCATGGACCCAGGCGAAGGATCTTGGCATCCGAAATCGGCACTGTCGGGCAGCCTCAGGTGTTGAATGTCCATACAAGAACTAGGGCGTGGCCATGGATTCACTACTCGAATGTATGTATGAAACTTTAAAATAGACTATTGATTTACAAGAATATAGAGACTATACTGTATCCATGGGCGGTTCAGTGAATTTCCCGGATGGCTGGGAAGATTCATCCACCACAGTGGCTGTGGCGGAACTGGTCGCTGCAATCGTCCTTCCGTCCATTGAACCCCTGGTTACCGACATGGAAGCTGTGTCTGCGTTGCCGTGCCTTCCATCCCTGGCTCGCGGACCTGGTCAGGTGCCCCCGTCTCAGTTGGGTGTGGTGCAGGCGCTCATGGACGAATGCGTTGGCATGGTGGCTGCGTTCAACGGCTTGGCGAACCGCACCGCGGCGGCCCTGGCTGCGGTGCTGGAGCGCTACGCCACGGCGGCAGCAACAGAGCGCAGACTCCTGGGCCTAGACAAGTGGCAAAATGATATGTCCATGTCTGGTTCGAATGCCGAGATCGGAACTGTTCTGGGCATCAGTGAGGCCGCAGCCAATGGCTTGGTGGAACATTGCACCGTCATGGTTCGCGAGCTGCCTGCCACGCATGAACGCGTGGGCAGCGGCGAACTGGGTTGGCCGTACGCCGTGATCATTGCCGAGGAAACCATGCTGCTGCGCAATAACGGACTGCCAGCAGAATCCGTCACTGAGTATGAGGGCCTATTGCTGGGCAAGGCCCAGGATTGCTCGCTGAACAGTTTCAAGGGCAAAGCCCGTCGGCTCCGTGAACATCTCCATCCCGAGAGCATCCCGGCACGCACCCGCAACGCCTTCCAGAAACGGTCGCTGGGAGTCAGTCGCGCCCATGACGGCATGTCCTGGCTGAGCCTGTACGCCCCAGCCGCCACTGTCGAAGGCATCTGGGACCAATGCACCCTCACCGCCCAATCTGCGCAAGGCCCCCACGAACCCCGCACTCTGACCCAGCTCCGGGCCGACGTCGCCGCAGCCCTGCTCCTGAACCAGCCCCTGGCACAGAACAGCATCCACACCCCACCCACACCCACCGGTAGCTCTCCCCACGGCGACGCCACCTTCACCACCAGCGCCGGCAGCCCGGGCACTCCCGGCGGCAACACAGGAGCCCTACTTGCCGGGGCAGGCAAACGGTCCATCGAGCCTGATCCCTGCGCCGGGGCTCCCTTCCCGGATGCTGACAACGGCCTCTACCGGATCCCGTCCCGCTGCGTACCCGTCTTCGATGACCCCGACTATAGGGACCCGGGCTTTATGGATCCCGATGTCCGCAACCATCCCGATTGGCACCCCAACGCCTCACCTCCACGCCTGCAACCGGTCCTGGCCACTGATGCTGATGCTGACTATTGCGGGGTTGACGGGCCACCCCTGCCCCGGGCCGTGGTGTTGGTGAGCGTCCCTGCGCTGTCGCTGCTGGGGCATACCAATGCCCCAGCAGTTCTGGAAGGATACGGTCCCATCAGTGTGGAGATCGCCAAACGGCTACTGGCCGGGTCTTCCAGTTTCTACCGGGTCTTGACCGATCCCATCACCAACGAGCCCTTGGACCTCGCCCCGGATAGCTACCGGGTGGGCAAGGCCATGCGGCTCATGCTCCGCGGGCGCGACCACTACTGCCAATTCCCCGGATGCACCGCAAAAGCGTCACTGGCGGAACTCGATCATCTCCTGCCCTGGGAACGGGGCGGGCGCAGCACCAAGGGCAACCTTGAATATCTGTGCAAACGCCACCACCTGGCCAAACACTTCAGGGATGGCAAAACTCGCACCGGCAAGTTCCGCGAGCATCAAAGCCAGGAACGGCGGGCGCTGAAACTACGCGGCTGGACTGCAGTTATGACTGCCAACGGCCGCCCCGGCTGGACGTCACCGTCGGGCCGCTACCACCCACCCCAACCCCTAGAAACCCAAGCAGCCAGATACCCCAAATGGCTCAAGAAGAACATCCAGCAACGCCTCGACGCCCCGTACCAGGACACCGCCCACCTCAGCCTCTTGGATGAAAACGAAATGATCGCCGTGGCCATCGAGGAAGACTACTGCACCGAATCCCTGCCCGAACCACCAGACTGGGCCTTCCCCGACACCGACGAGGGCCATCAACAGCTCGCTGAACAATCCCTCCAGTACTACCTCAACGAACCACACGAGGACTGACCCTTTCACAGCCACCGGTGGCCAGAGTCGAATGAATGTAGCGCGACGCCGCCAGAGCACGTTTCACGTGAAACAGGGCTTGACGTCAGAACAGCCGATCAAGTTCTTGAACTTTCGGTCAACTCGAACTTTTGCATTCATGGGCGCCGGAAGGACGGGGTTTGATCGCCAGGCATGCAGGTCCGCCTGGCGTGTCAGTTGATGACGGGCGTGTGGCATAGGGTGTCGTGGCTGGCAGCCACTATTGCGGTGCGAGGCCGATTGTCTGCCGCGGTTGGCACGTCAGCGGTGGCGATCATCGAGTCCCGCATTGCACCAAGTCGCGGAACTCAAATACTAGCGGGAGATTCCGGCCAACACAGTGCAGGAGCTGCTCGATGTTTTCTCTCCTTCACTGAGCTTGATCTCCATTCCTAGAGGTGCCATCAAGGCCACGGGGAGCAGCTTCGCACTCAGGCAACAAGGCCGTGAAGAGCGGGGATGATGGCCTGTGGGCTGGGCATGAGTAAATCCCCCAACTATCCATGCTCCGGAGATGCCACCGGAATCAGATAGCCGCCACGGGATCACTAATGCGGATCGCTAGTGGGTAGCGCTAATGGGGAGCACAACAGCGCATGGAAACTGCATGTAGCTCAGCCACGACCAAAGATGCCGAGCCCTGCCGCGGCCGCCCATGCCATGCCATGCCATGCCAACGCGAGTTTCACAGGACACCACTTTTGACAGGATTGCGTTGATCAAGAACCACGATGAAGTCGATATCTTTGGTGGTTTTGACATCGGCAAGAGCAAATACCACGCGGTCGCCATCGACCGGGGAGGAAAGAACGCCGTGCTGCTGGTTATGGACCTGCCATCAACGAAGGTGCCCTGCCTGCCGCCGTGACTCAGGCCAAGTGCATCGTGGGCGGCTACAGTCCCGGAAAAGTTACGCGTCGTATCGCGTATCTGGACCCTGATCCGATCGCCGGTGATTTGCGGATCGAATACCCGCCACCAAAAAAGCTACGCGAGGCTGGCCTGGCCCGGAAGCACCCGGCGGCGCTGCGACGCTCTCTTCGCGATGCTCCGACTCTGCGCCTAATGCGAGGCGCCGATGCTCAAGGCTGTCTAGCACCAACAACCACTAGCTGACGTGAACACACCACAAGCCATCAAATCCTGCCCGACGAACAACCACGCAAGAGACCTCAGCGATACTTCTTCCCACCCTTGACGGAAAAAACATGGGCACCCGTATTTGTCCTTGGTGGGAGTTGGGCCGCAACCTCGTTGTTTCACGTGAAACTTCGACACCATTCAACTCCGTGTCAACCAGCCTATATGGGTCTGTCGCTCGTTCAGATGGATCTGTGGAGAACGAGGAGTATCTGACCCTCCCCTGTATCCCGTGCGGCCCACTACGGTTGAGGGAGACTGCAGGGGCCGCAATGAGCCACTACAAGGTGCCGCCAGCACTAGATGGTCTCACACCTCGCCGTCGGCATGGCAATTCTTGGGATGGAAGTGATCAACCGGCAGGAGGTGCTGCCCCTGAGCACAGTATCCGCAATGAGGTATATCCTCCCGCCCACCACCGCCCACGACCGCCCATCTGAGCTGCTCGCAGCCGGGAGCGCCATACAGGCAATTCGCGAGAGCGACTCCCATGAACGCCACACCTATTTCACCTCTCCACGTCACCTGGGCGACGGCCCCGCCCAGATGCACTCCCATCAAGTCACCTCACACTAGGCACCCTCCGCCAGCCAGCGGCCGGTGCACTTCGGCGGGCCGGATCCACCGGCAACACCTGGCCAACCGGTGCCGCCGCGGGCCTGTTCGATGCCCCCGAGGACACGCCCTAGGCCAATCTGATCATCGGAGCTTCTGCCGGATTCACTGAAGCGGCTCAGATATCTAGCGCTCACCCTGCGCAATTCTTGACCGACCCTCTTGTCACAGCACCCGCCCAACGCACCTTCCGGCCAGGCTCTGATGCCGCGGGCACTCCGCGCAGGGCGGCAGTCAGCCACCTGGAAAGGATCAGCAAGATCGTCAACTCCGCCAAGACTCCCCCTGACATGCGACGCAAAGTGGAATCGGGGACATCTTCTACATCGACTGCGGCTACCGACGATCCTACAAAAATTCCAGTCTCACAGCCCGCGACTCGTGTTCCTAGCCTTTAACGGCAGCAGCCTCGCCTGGCAGCACGAAGGGTTTTGGCAATGACGCTCACAGGCCGATACACCTCGAACAGCGAAGTCCGCCGAGGTTGGCCGGTGTAGTGGGAGGCCTGGACTTGGCAACTTCCTGACACAGACCTGAGACGTACCATTTGCGTCCGGGCACGACTTCCGGCATCCGCTGCAGGGATCGAGCCCAGCCATAGGGTCCTCGCCAAGGGCAGGAGTCTTGCTCGGAACCCTCGCCACCCACCCGCTTTCGGCGAGGCGCCAGCAACCTTGCGGCCAAACGGACCGGCAACCGCAAACCACGCAGAGCGTTCATCTCCGCGGCTGCTCCCTTAGACTGCGGAACGGCTTCAACAAGATCAGGTGTCCCGAGCTGTCCGCTTCGGGTCCCTGAAGGAATAGGAACGTGCACCCCAGGTGAACGTGGCAGCTCCGCATGCATATACGCGGGTGTCCAGACGGTGGGATACTTCTCGGTGCCGAGCTATCGAGCTGCGGTGTCTATTTCCGTGGTGTCTCCCCTGGGTCCGTGCCGCATTCTGAGCCGACAGCCGAACGATGGATGCAGGCGGGCCGGGTCAGCTATCGGCGACGTGCGGAATCTGTTGCACCATGATCGTTTCGGCATCGCGGATGAAAAAGGTGCTGTGAGCTCACGGAGATGGGCTGCCGCCGAGCAGAATCAGGTCCTCATCAGACTGGGTTGCTTGCCGCAATCAAGTCTGCGATGTCGTTGTACCGGGGGAACCCATCCGCAGCAACAGTCGCATCCTCAACTCATTGTCCAGCCAGGCGTAGACAGACACTCGAGTCCGCTGCTACAGATGCGGCACCACAGACGCGCTTGGGTTGCGTCCCGTGGAGTGGTGGGGTTTTTCTCAACACTGTGCCGTTCAGTGCTTTGATCATGCTGCAGTGAGTTCTGGGAGCAAATTTCCTTCTTCCACCGGGGCGGTGGTTGTGGTGTCCATGGCCTTGAGTTCGGTCATGGAGGCCCGGAGAGGCAGCGGCGGTCCCCGCCTTCCCATCCGTCGTGTCGCTCAACGAGGACGTCGCCGGCGAGCCGGAGCCGAGCTGCGAGGTTGGGGACGACCCCGACAAGATCGGTGCTTCGTTTGATTTCCTTGTTGACCCGCTCCATGGGATTGGTAGACCAGATCTGGCGCCAGTGCCTGGCCGGGAAGCCGGTGAACGCGAGCACGTCTCCCTCGCTTCACTGAGCATTGCCGCGACCCTTGGATGTGATTTTTGCAGCATTCTGGTGGCTTCATCGAACTGAGTGTCCACGTGTTCGGCGCCGGGCTAGGCGAAAGCGGTCTGAATGCTTGAGCCGACCATGTCCTAGGATCCTTTGGGCACGATCGAGAGTACGTTACGCATCACATGCACCCGGCAGCGCTGCAATGAAGCACCCTGACAGACCGTGATGGCTATTAAGGCCCAAGTGGGCGTCGGACATCGACAGCCACACCCCGTCCAGTCCACGGGTTTTCATGGAGCGCAGGAACGCCGCCCAGAACCCGTCGTTCTCGCTGTCACGAGCATCAAAGCCCAGAACTTCCCGGCGCCCGTCCGCAGCAACCCCGAAAACGACAGCGACCGCTGGAGAGACCACAGTCACGGAAAGCGCCAACTTCGTGATCGAGTTCCTCGCAGATCCGGGAGACCTCGGACTTGCCGAATCCCGGTATCTGCACCAAGAGCCTCGGCTGAATCGTCGACCGTGCGGGTGAAAACCCGGTGCAGGTTTACCTCCAGCACGACCGCGTAGAGGGCCTGCTCAACGCGACGGCGCCTGGCTCAACGAGTTGTTGATACAAGGTTTCCATCGCTGTCCGGAGCCGGTCGGATACATCAGTGAGTTTAAGCTGGCCAAGCAGGTCGAGTAAGGCAGACAGGTCTAGAGCCATCGTGTGTTTGTGTCCTCTGTGAGTTCTTTGATCGGTTCTCACTGACCATCGCACGATGGCTCTTCACGTCGGAAATCGGATACCCCGAGGCCGGGAACTAGACCACGCCACGGGACGCATCCCGAAAGTGCTTTCGTTCAGCGGTCGAAGAATGAGCGACTGGATGAACTTCTTGTTGCCCCGCCATAATATTTCTGGCCACCTCTTTGGCCTCGCGTTTGAAAACCTCACGGGATCAGGCCAGCTGCCAGATATTCTTTATTGGACCGACCAGCGCCCTGTGCCTGCACCACCTCCGTCGCGGCTAGTGGTGGTGGGCTCGTTGCTTCCTGTAGTCATGGCACACCGAGGCCTCGGTTACCTGACGGGATCGGCCAGAGCTAGTCGTCTAGCCCAAACCCAGCGATGGGGTCGGTGGGCACTCCTTCTTGGAGTGATTCTCACGGCTTGAAGACTGGCGCTGACATCCACAATCCGCCCATTGAAAATTGGGCCCATCAAATGGCAGGCGTGGAACCGCACACCCAATTGACCCCAGGCGGACCGGCCAAGGCCTCCTGAAACATCGCCCCCAAACATGTGGAGCAGATCAGTGGTTCTGGTCTGCGGCGGCAGCATGCGGGCCTGGACAAGGCCCGAAACAACTGTGGCCATCAACAGTACCGAACGCGTATCCGCTGGACACTCAAAAGCGGTGGCAGGGGAAGTGAAGTCATCGGATATCCGCACCCACGCCAGCCTGCCGTACCGCTCGCCCACCTGGCCCACCTTCCACATTTCTCTTGGGGCGTGCCGCCAATCGTCGGGTATCCGCGACCATAGCCCCCGCACGTTTCACGTGAAACACTCAACTCCACCTTCATCGCCGAATACCCTGCCGATCTGGCCGCTCACCCATGCCTCGTCGGCTTCATGGTAGCCCTTCCAAATGAGTAAGGATGGGGATTCTTGGTCTGCATGTCCCGGCCTGACTAAGTCCCCACAGTCGTTAACGAATCGGTCGGGTGTTGTCACCATCGTCCGATACGCGCCGGAGGATTGCTAATGGGGACCGGACCAGCACAGAAAAGCGCCGCGTAGCTCCGCAGCAACCAAAAATGCCGGGCCTTGCCTCAGGACATGGTCGGAATTCGTGTGATCGACGGGCAGTGGCCGGCAATGGCACTGTGCTGCTAGTTGTTCATCAGTCCTCAACTGGTGCCCAGCCGTTCGCTGTGGCCCAGGCTGAGGGCATTCTGGCTAGGCACATTCCGGGGCTGATGATGCCCCATATCGCCGACCTACCTCGCTGCAAAACCAAACCGACGCCCGTGACGCTGACATCATCGCCGAAGCCGCGGGCCGGGAAACGTTGGGAAGTTGAGGTATTCATGGCCCTAGCGGAGCAATCTGTGGTCACCTCCGACAACTGTGCAGCAGGCATCGCCATGACCCAGCTCGTCGCGATGATCAGGCAACTACGCACAGCCGGGTTGAGTTCCGGACACCTAGCCTCGTATACCGGAGGGCTGGCCTGGTCATGTGGCACCCCCGGACCTCGATCCGAGGAGATCACCCCTCACTCTAGAACAATAGGACACTGAAGCGGGCATTCCTCGTCTACGCGTTCGAAGCGTTGAAGAACCACTCTCACGCGCCTACTGCAACAGGAAACGCACCGAACACCGGGAGTACAGCCAAACCCTGCACGCTCTCGCACCCAGGCCCTGTGACGTCATGTTCGCCATGCTCCGTGACGGTACGCTCTGGATACGCCAACACCGAAAACCACACAACCCGGTGCGGCTACGCGCCTGTGGCACTACACCTCCGGAAACACAGCGCTGCCCAGAACTGATTCTCAGACTTTCGAAAGAGGAGCGGCCAGCCCCACTTGACGAGAATCATCGGGACACCCTCCAGGTGGAGACGGGCAGAGTTTTGCCACCTCCGTAACGGGAGACTGAGGACTGTCCCGCGCCCACCAGCGCCTGAGGTGGCGCCCTAGCGTCCCATGGCCCTGATTGTCACGACGGGGTGGGGTCATTGAAGCTGGGGCCTTAGCTTGGCTCTCATGGCTGATTGGACGATTGGTGCCCTCCCGTCATGGCTCACAATCATGGACAATCGGGCCCGCCGTAATGTTCTTGCCCACTAACTGGCCGTTCTGGATCCCGGCTATGGGCCGACTGGCCCACGCCGCCAACAGCAACAACGGGCTTTGGAGCCGATCCGCCAGGGACAACTCCGGGGCTTGGCGTCTCACTCGTGGCCAGGAACCAGCAGTTCCTCGGTGCACCAGGTGCCTCGATTCACAGCGAGCCGTCAAGCAATTGGCAATTCGTCGATCGAGCAATACCCCTCCCCCGGTAGGCGAGGTGCCCAACTCAAGCAACCCAAGCGCAAAAGGTTCATCTCTTGGAAAACCAGGTTCCTTTGAGGAGTGCCATCTAAAGAATCCAGCCCACACAATGTAGCTGCAGGATATGTCACCATCACAGTAGGAATTTGCATTCCGCCCACTGGGCGACCAGCAATCTTAGCTTCGCTGCCGCATTCCACAAGAATGGAAGGTTTCACGTGAAACACCAATTGCATTCCTCAATTCACCCCCTGCGTTGCAGATTCCACCCCGAGCTTCGCAAAAAACGCGAGCTTAGAATCAATCCTGGAGAACGTCCATTAAATGACTATCGGCAGTGTTTCACGTGAAACACTGCCGATAGTCAAATAAAAGAACTAGTTGCTGCCGGGGCTCAGGACATCCATGATCCGATTGAGATCTTCAACCGACGCGAATTCGATACTGACCTTGCCCTTACGGGCGCCAAGAGAAATCTTCACGTTGGTGTCGAGGCGGTCGGACAGTGAGCTGGCCAAGAAATCCAAACGCTCGTGGCGAGGGCTAGGCGCCTTTGCCGCCGGCTTCTGTCCACTCAACGGGGCCTGGTACAACTGCACAGCTTCCTCAGTGGCCCTGACAGACATGCCTTCAGCCACAATTTTCTGAGCCAACTGCTCCATGGCGGCAGCTTCCGGCAAAGCAAGCAAAGCACGCGCGTGGCCAGCGGACAAGACCCCGGCTGCCACCCTGCGCTGCACAACAGGAGGAAGCTTCAGGAGTCGCAGCGTATTGGAAACCTGGGGACGCGAACGCCCAATCCGGTCAGCCAATTGCTCGTGAGTGGTGCCAAAATCCTCCAGCAACTGCTGATACGCGGCTGCTTCTTCCAAGGGATTAAGTTGGCTGCGGTGCAGGTTCTCCAACAGTGCGTCGCGGAGCAGGTTGTCATCACTGGTATCCCGAACAATTACCGGAATTGTTTCCAGGCCAGCGGCCTGGCTGGCACGCCAGCGGCGCTCACCCATGACCAATTCGTACGGCTGATCGCCAACTTCGGTGGATACACGCACCACAATGGGCTGAAGAACACCAATTTCACGTACAGAGTGAACAAGTTCAGCCATATCGTCTTCATCGAAAACGGTCCTGGGCTGCTTGCGGTTCGGGTGGATCTGGCCAACCGGAAGATCCAAAAAGCGTGCACCCGGAACTTCTACGAGTTCCACCGCCTCAGGGGAGGTTTTCTTGGCAGTACGCACTGGCGCTGCCGCGGCCTTGCGTCCCTTGGGCTCCGGGAAGAACAAGTCTACGGGCCTCGTGGGCTGTGTGGATCCACTCTCATCACCGGAAGAGCTTGGTATCAAAGCACCCAAACCGCGACCAAGACCCCTGCGCTTGTCAGTCATTGAGACTTCCTCCGTTGAATGAGCCCCAAAAAGTGGGGTCTGTTGAAATTCATTGTAATCTGCAAAGTTCGTAGCGGCGGGACACACTATTCTGTGGAACGCTCCGCCAGCTCAGCCGCAGCCTCCAGATAGGACAGCGCCCCGGTCGATGAGGGATCGTAGGTCATGACGGTCTGCTGGTAACTCGGAGCCTCGGAAATCCTGACGGACCGTGGGATCAGCGCCCGCAAGACCTGCTTGGGGAAGTGCTCACGGACGTCGGCTGCCACGTGCGCGGCCAAATTGGTTCGCCCGTCGTACATTGTCAAAAGAATCGTCGAAACCACAAGATCTGAGTTGAGGTGCTTTTGGATCATCTCAATGTTTTTCAACAGCTGACTCAGCCCCTCCAGCGCGTAGTATTCACACTGAATGGGGATCATCACCTCATTGGCAGCGCAGAAGGCATTGACCGTTAGCAGTCCCAAACTCGGAGGACAGTCGATGAAAATGAAGTCAAGCCGTTCCTGTCCTTGCGCCGCACGGTACTTTACATACTCATCAATCGCGCGCCGGAGTCGCTGCTCACGCGCCACGAGGGATACCAGCTCAATTTCCGCGCCGGCAAGGTGGATGGTGGCTGGAGCGCAATAGAGATTTGCGATGTCAGGGCATTCTGCAATGACATCAGACATGGGAACGTCGTTGATCAAAACATCATAGATGCTGTCAACGTCGGCGTGGTGAGGTACACCCAGGGCTGTTGATGCATTTCCTTGGGGGTCAATATCTATAACCAAAACCTGCAAGCCGGCAGATGCCAAGGCTGCCGCAACATTGACAGTCGTGGTTGTCTTGCCAACGCCGCCCTTCTGGTTGGCGACGGTCAAGATCCTGGTGCGCGAGGGGCGCGGCAACTTGCGCCCCAGCAGTCGCTCGCGTCGCTTGGTTTCACTGACCAGCTGGCTTGCAATGGGGCTACTGTCGTCAAACTCGTTGTCCAGCGGAATAGCCGCAATGGGGTCTGTTTCACGTGAAACATCCGTCTTGGCGCCCATATATGAATAATCAACTGATTTGGGTTGATTGGAGGCATTTGAACGTGCCGACCCCAACGTCATGAACGGGGGGATCCGTTGCGAAGCTGCTTCGCTACTGGTCACGCTGACACTCTCACTTTCCTCAGGCAATGGTTGCCAACCTCTAGCCTATCGGTTCCGACCCACACGAGTGTGGATCAGCGCCGCTTCACCTTGACCCGAACCACTGTGGTGGGTTCTTCCAATACATCCTGGCCGGCAACCAACACTTCGGTCTGGTAACCGCCAAGCTTCTTGAGAGTCTTGGCCGCCTTGTTAATTTCTTCTTCGGCGCTGCGCCCCTTGATCGCCAAGAGCTCACCTTCACCGCCCAGGAGTGGGATGGTCAGTGGCGCCAGGGTATCCAACGCTGAAACTGCACGGGCTGTGACAACTGAGCATTCCACCTTGCCTATGGCTGCCTCGGCACGCGAGCGTACAATCTCCACGTTGTTCAGACCCAGGTCCATGACCACTTCCTCCAGCCAGACCACCCGGCGCTCCAACGGCTCAATGAGCGTCAGGTACAGGTCTGGGCGGGCAATCGCCAAGCAGAGTCCTGGCAGTCCCGCGCCGCTGCCCACATCGGCAACCTTTGCGCCGTCGGCAATCAGTTCCGCAACAACAGCGCAGTTCAACACGTGGCGGCTCCACAAGCGGGGCACTTCACGCGGACCGATCAGCCCACGCTCAATCCCCGATGTTGCCAAATGCTCCACGTAGCGCTTGGCGAGATCCAAACGATCGCCAAAAATGCGTTCCGCTGCAACGGCCTCTTGTGCAGTAAGTTCCACCACTATTTTGTGTCCTCTTAACCGTGGTCCCACCCACTGCTGGAGGCGGGGGCCGGGACCATTTGTAAACTTCTAAACCAGCACGCCCTATTCGGCGGCTGACACCACGATATGGCGCTGGGCGCCTTCACCCTCGGACTCTGACTCCAAACCCAATTCGGCAATGGCGTCGTGCACAATCTTGCGTTCGTAGGCACCCATCGGCTCCAGTGCAACAGAAGCGCTGCCGGCCTTGATCTCCGCAGCAGCATCGCCGGCAATCTTCGCCAATTCCACGTTGCGGCGGTCACGGTAGCCGGAGATATCCAGAACCAGGCGTGAGCGGTTCTCCGTTGCGGAGAGAACGCTCAAACGCGTCAGTTCCTGCAAGGCATCCAAAACTTCCCCGCCCTCGCCAACTAGGTTGGCCAGTGAATCGGTTTCTTCATCTGTCACGATGGAAATGTAGGTGCGTCCGTTGCGGACTTCAATGTCAATATCGCCATCGATATCGGCAATGTCCAGAAGTTCTTCGAGGTAGTCGGCGGCGATGTCGCCTTCTTCTTCCAGACGGCTTGCACCGGTGCCCGCAGGGGCTGCTGCCTCGTCAATGACTTCAGTGGCAAGTTGCGTTTCATCAGGCATTATTTCTTCTTCCTGTTCTTACGTTGTGGCTGGCTGCGCTGGCCCTTGGGCTCAGGAATCTCTTCAACAACTTCCTCGACCTTCTTCTTCGAGACACCCAACAGCGGCAAGCCCTTGGCTTCGCGGCGCTTCTGGTACTCCTTGTAGGCAGGCGAGCCGGGCGTAGGCATGCGGCGGATCACGAAGAACTGCTGCCCCATGGTCCAGATGTTGGTGGTGGTCCAGTAGATCAAAACACCAATGGGGAAGTTCACGCCACCAATACCGAACACGAGCGGAAGAACGTACAGCATCATCTTCTGCTGCTTCATGAAGGGGCCCTGCATGGCTTCTTCAGACATGTTCTTAGACATGATCTGCTTCTGCGTGATGAACTGCGAGGCAATCATGGCCAGAATCATGATGATGGAGAGCCAAACAACAGCTACGTTGAGGTCGCCACCTTGGAGCTGCGGCAGGAAGGCAGCGGACAGCGGGGCGCCAAAGATGGTGGCCTGATCAAACTGGACCACCTGGTCGTGGGTCATGGCGCCGATGCCAACGTTGTCGGCGTTGGCCTTGGCCACACCGGACAGCACTTGGAACAGGGAGAAGAAGAACGGCATCTGAATCAACATGGGCAGGCACGCGGAGAACGGGTTGGTACCGTGTTCCTTGTACAAGGCCATCTGTTCCTGGCCCATGGCCTGGCGGGACAGCTGGTCAGTCTTGCCCTTGTACTTGGCCTGAAGCTTCTTCATGTCCGGCTGCAGCGCCTGCATGCCGCGCTGGGCCTTGATCTGCTTGACGAACACAGGAATCAACGCGGCACGGATGACCAAGACCAAGCCGATGATGGACAGCGTCCACGTGATACCGGAGGCAGCATCCATCCCGAGGAAGGTCAAGCCATCATGGAACTGCACCATGATCCATGACACAAGCCATTTGAAGGGGAACAGAATCGTATCGAAGAAGCCCATTTTTCTTTTCTAATCTCCTCAAGCCGCGTTGCGGCTTTGTGTTTCCTGTTGCTTGGCCAGAAAAACATGCGGGTGGTTCAGCTGGACAATCAGGGGCACCGTGGAAGGGTCATCCCAATCAACATTGGCCGGTGAAGGAACCGGGTCAAGGCCGCCAGCGTTCCAAGGGTGGCACCGCACAATCCGGCGCGCAGCAAACCAACTGCCCTTGACTGCACCGTGAACGGTCACAGCTTCCAAAGCATAAGCCGAACATGACGGAAAAAACCGGCACACCTGCCCATAAGTGGGTGAGACGACGCGCCGGTACAGTTTCAAAACGATGATAAGAATATTGCGGGGAAGATGCCAAACGAAACGTGCGACGGCGGCCAAGGGCCTGAGCGCGCGATGTTCAGTTGGTGACGGGGTCACAACACATCTTCTCCTTTAGACTCGTCGGCCTTGTCCACTGCAGGTGTTGGTGCCAACAGGGCAGTCTCTCCTGTTCTCTCCCGCAGGCGGGGGAAAACAGTTGAGACTGCCTTGCGGTAGTCCTTGACAAGGTCACTGAAGGAGGCATTGGCGGCTACGGGCAAAGCCCGCACCACTACATTGACTCCCTGGGGATGCTGCTTAATTGTCTCGACAACAATTTCCCTTAGTCTCCGTTTAACGAGATTTCGGGTCACAGCGTTCCCAACAGTCTTCGCCACGATGAACCCAACTTGGCTGGGCGCATCCGGAGAAGTGGACACCATATATAACACTAAGTTCCGGCGTCCATTGCGGACGCCGGAACGTACAGTATGTGAGAAGTTGGCGGAAGTCCGCATTCTATTCTTGGTGGCTAGCACCCTGCGATCAACCGCTACTTCACTAAGGCCCGACGAATCGTCAAGCAGTTATTGTTTAGGCCGACAGCTCTACGCGACCCTTGGTGCGGCGTGCTGCCAAAATGGCGCGGCCGGCGCGGGTGCGCATGCGAAGGCGGAAGCCGTGCTTCTTGGCACGACGGCGGTTGTTCGGCTGAAAAGTCCGCTTGCTCACGGTAGTTACTCCAAGACAATCAAAGATGCGCCTTGCCCGTAGCTAACAGGTAAGAAAGGGGTCGACGCTAAGTATATGGATGCCTGCTCATTCGCCACTCTGTTAGAAGAGGCACACGCAAGAGCGCAAAGCAGACACATGGGACTTCACAACGTTAGGTCATTTAAGCCTCAGCAGTCAAACCAGGGTTTGCCAAAGCCCGGCGTTGAGGGGCTCACGGCCCGGCCAAATCCGTCAGCAAACCACCTTAACCCATTCCCACAGCCCTCATCCACAGCTGTGCATAACCCCGTGGACAAACACTGTGGACTGTGTTCCCGGAGGCGGCCTCCTGTGACATTTATCCACAAGCAGTTTCCCCCGCTATCTTCTGGCCTATGCATCCCTTAGGCTAGGCCCGTAGAAAGTTATCCACGGATGTGCATAACTCTGTGGATTACCGCGATTTAACAGCTACATACACGTCTTGGCCAGAGCGTGCCGATGTGTAATAGAAGTCACGTGCAGTGCGCACGTCATTAACAAATATTCCGGTTCACCAACCGGTAGTAAGGGTGGAACTGCCAATGAGCACTGAGGACATCAATGACGTTGGTAGTTCCTGGCGGCGTGTCATACGGATTCTTGAGCAAGACGAACGCGTTTCGCCGCGCCAGCGTGGTTTTGTTGTCCTCACCCAGCCCCAGGGTCTGATTGGGAACACCTTGCTGGTGGCTGTTCCCAACGAATTGACTCGTGAGGTTCTCCAAACTCAGCTCAGCACCGCGCTCAGCGACGCCCTTTCCCAGGTTTTCTCGGAAGAAATCAGCTGTGCTTTCAGCGTCAATGCCGATCTGGTGCCTCCGGTCAAGGAAGAGGAGCCCGTTGCTGCCCCGGTTGCCGTGCGCACCGAACACCCCACACACACCGAACGGACCGAGCAGGTCTCCAAGCCGGCACCCACTCTGCCCAGCACCTCACAGGAGTTTGGCCGGCTCAACCCGAAGTACGTCTTTGATTCCTTCGTCATTGGTTCCTCCAACCGTTTTGCCCACGCGGCCGCTGTAGCAGTTGCCGAGGCTCCGGCCAAGGCCTACAACCCGTTGTTCATTTACGGTGATTCGGGTTTGGGTAAGACCCACCTGCTCCACGCAATTGGCCACTATGCACGCCGGCTTTACACAGGCATTCGGGTTCGCTACGTCAACTCAGAAGAGTTCACCAATGACTTCATCAACTCGATCCGCGATGACGAGGGTGCCAGCTTCAAGCAGCTTTACCGCAACGTGGACATCCTGCTGATTGATGACATCCAGTTCCTGGCCAACAAGGACGCCACCCAGGAAGAGTTCTTCCACACCTTTAACGCCCTGCACAACCACAACAAGCAGGTGGTTATCACCTCCGATCTGCCTCCCAAGCGCTTGCAGGGCTTTGAGGAGCGGATGCGTTCACGTTTTGAGTGGGGCCTGCTGACTGATGTTCAGCCCCCGGAGCTGGAAACCCGCATCGCAATTCTGCGCAAGAAGGCCATTGGTGAGGGGCTTTCCGCCCCCGATGACGCTTTGGAATACATCGCCTCGAAGATCTCCACCAATATTCGTGAGCTTGAAGGCGCCCTCATCCGCGTCACTGCCTTCGCCAGCCTCAACCGCCAACCGGTGGATGTGGGCTTGGCTGAGCTGGTTCTCAAGGACCTGATTACCGACGACGGCGCTCAGGAAGTCACCTCTGCCGCGATCCTGGGGCAGACGGCCGCCTACTTCAACATCTCCCTCGAAGAACTCTGCAGCAAGTCCCGAACCCGCTCGCTGGTGACGGCCCGCCAGATCGCCATGTACCTCTGCCGGGAACTGACCGATATGTCCCTTCCCAAAATTGGTCAGGAATTCGGTGGCCGCGACCACACCACAGTGATCCACGCAGACCGGAAGATCCGGGAATTGATGGCCGAACGCCGCGCCATCTACAACCAGGTGACCGAGCTGACAAACAAGATCAAACAGCAGCAACGCGAGGGCTAATCCGCGAAGCGGAGAAAAAATCCTAAAATTAACAGCTGTGGATAACCCTGTGGATGGTTAAGTGCACAACCACCCCCTTCCTGCGGATAACCCCCAGGGCAGCTGTGGATCATTAAATCGGGCCACAAAGTTCTCCACCGCCGCCCACAGCTCAAAGCGGTGGAGCCTCACAAGCTGTGCACAGGCAACATCGCCTAGACGGCGTGGCCAGGGGCAGTTATCCACAGTATCCACAGGACTTATTAACACTTCTAACTACAAGATTCATTCGTTTCAAACAACATTTACCTTTGCCCCGGTCAGCTCCCTCGTTGAGGGAAAGTCCAATGCCCACATGGGCCCACCAAGGGGCTAAGCTGTTGGAAAGTATGTAATTCCAGTGGTGTCACCAGTCCCTTCACAGGTCTGGTCCATCAACGGTTCACCAAAATTTTTCGCACCATGAAAGGCGGCACCCTTCCGTGAAGTTCCGAGTCGAACGGGATGTTCTGACCGAAGCAGTCAGCTGGGCCGCACGATCCTTGTCACCACGCCCACCGGTTCCCGTATTGTCGGGGCTGTTGTTGAAGGCAGAAGCCGGAACCTTGAGCCTGGCCAGTTTTGACTATGAGATCTCGGCACGCCTGCAGATCCCTGCAGATATTTCTGAAGAAGGAACCATCCTGGTTTCGGGCCGTTTGTTGGCCGATATCTGCCGCAGCCTGCCGGCCGCACCTGTTGAGGTCGAAACCGATGGCAACAAAGTCACCCTGACCTGCCGCAGCAGCCGCTTCCATTTGGCCACCATGCCAGTGGGCGACTACCCGGAGTTGCCGGCACTTCCCGAAGTCAGTGGCACGGTTGACGGCGAAGCCTTCGCCCAGGCTGTTTCCCAGGTCATCATTGCCTCGAGCAAGGACGACACCTTGCCCATTCTCACCGGCGTGAAAATGGAAATTGAAGGCGACCTCATCACGTTGCTGGCAACAGACAGGTACCGCTTGGCCCTGCGTGAGATTCGGTGGAACCCCAGTTCCCCCAACATCTCGACGGGGGCTTTGGTGAAGGCCAAAACCCTCAGCGAGGTTGCAAAGACCTTGGGCAGCTCTGGAAACATCAACATTGCCCTGTCTCAGAACAGCGAGCTCATCGGTTTCGAAAGTGGCGGTCGACGCACCACGTCATTGTTGGTTGATGGCGACTACCCCAAGATCCGCTCACTGTTCCCCAACGACACTCCCATCCATGCAACGGTTGAGACCCATGCACTTGCGGAAGCGGTTCGCCGCGTATCCCTGGTAGCCGAGCGCAACACCCCTGTTCGCTTGATCTTCACGGATGGCCAACTGACACTTGATGCCGGAACCGGCGAGGATGCCCAGGCTTCTGAAAATCTTGAAGCCACGTTGGTGGGTGAGGACATTACAGTTGCTTTCAACCCGCACTACCTCAGCGAAGGTTTGAGTGCCTTTGACAGCAAGTACGTCAGGTTCTCATTCACCTCCGCACCCAAACCCGCCATGCTTAGCGCGCAGGATGACATTGACGGTGAACGCCGTGATGAATACCGCTACCTGGTCATGCCGGTGAGGTTGCCCAACCAGTAAGCCTCAACAACGCTGCCGCACCAAGAGCTACCAAACACGGAAGAGAGACGAACGTGCATATTGGACTTGTTGGACTAGGAAAAATGGGCTTCAACATGAGGGCCCGCCTGCGTGCAGCGCAGATTGAGGTGACAGGTTTTGACAGGAATCCAGCAGTCACCGACGTAGCCTCCATGGCTGAGTTGGTGGCTGCTGTTCCTGCTCCCAGGCTCATTTGGGTCATGGTTCCTTCCGGGGACATCACCTCCTCCGTGATTAGCGAATTGTCGGAGCTGCTGGAAGCTGGTGATTTGCTGGTCGACGGCGGAAACTCACGGTTTACCGAGGACCAAAAGCATGGTGCCATGCTCGCTGAAAAGAACATCGGCTTCATGGATGTTGGCGTGTCCGGTGGCGTTTGGGGCCTGGAGAATGGCTATGGCCTCATGGCTGGCGGGTCCAAGGAAAACGTTGCCCGGGCACTTCCCGTCCTTGATGTGCTCCGTCCCGAAGGTGAACGGGCCGACAGCTTTGTTCATGTGGGTGACGTCGGTGCCGGCCACTACGCCAAGATGGTTCACAATGGCATCGAATACGGCCTCATGCAGGCCTATGCCGAGGGCTATGAGTTGTTGGCGAAAAAGGAAATCATCGAAGACTTGCCGGGCACTTTCCGTGCCTGGCAAAAAGGAACAGTTGTTCGTTCCTGGCTGCTGGACCTCATGGTCAAGGCCTTGGATGAGGACCCGGGGCTGGAGTCCATCGATGACTACGTTGAGGATTCCGGTGAAGGCAGGTGGACCGTTGAGGAAGCCATTGCCAATGCTGTCCCGGCACCTGCCATCACAGCGGCGCTTTTTGCCCGCTTCTCCTCGCGTGAAGACAACTCACCGGCCATGAAGATGGTCTCGGCCTTGCGCCACCAATTTGGTGGTCACGCCACAAAACCTGCGGGTTCCTAACAGTGGATAAATCTCAGCTCAATGTATCTTGAACATCTTTCCCTCACCGACTACCGCAGTTACGCCCAGGTGGATCTAACGCTCAGCCCCGGCGTTACTGTGCTTGTTGGCTCCAACGGACTTGGCAAAACCAATCTGGTGGAAGCGATTGGCTATCTTTCAACCCTTTCCTCACACCGGGTGAGCCAGGACGGGCCACTTTTGCGCTTCGGCACAGAACGGGCCCTCATCCGGGCCCAGCTGGTCCGCGCTGAGCAAAAGGTCATGGTTGAGATTGAGATTAATGCCTCACGGGCAAATCGTGCGCGAATCAACCGGGCCAACCCCATCAGGTCCCGCGATATCCTAGGCATTTGCCGGACAGTCTTGTTCGCCCCGGAGGACTTAGCCCTGGTCAAGGGTGATCCCGGAAACCGGCGCAGGTTCCTGGACGAATTGTTGGTCGTTTTGCTGCCCAAGCACGCAGCCACACGCAGCGACTATGACAGGGTGCTCAAACAGCGCAACGCCCTGTTGAAATCGGCCCGGGCTGCCCATTTCTCGCGTTCGGGTGTGCCGGAGGTGCAGCTCGCAACATTGGACGTTTGGGATCAGCACCTGGCAGTTGTTGCCGCGAATTTGTTGGCTGCCAGGCTGGACCTGCTCAACCGGCTTCGCCCCCACATGGCCGAGGCCTATGCCCAGCTGACTGACGGCTCCAAGCTCTTGCGGGCGAACTACATCAGCAGTTTGACGGATTCTTCAGCCCACGACGGCGCCTCCCCCACAGCTTTCGGCGTCACCGATGATTCCGGGGAAAACGAAGAAATAGATCTTTCCCTTTTCAGTGTGGAAGAGCTCACGGACATGTACGGCGCCGAGCTGGCGAGGTCCCGTTCCCGTGAACTTGACCGCGGCATGTCATTGGTGGGTCCGCACCGTGATGAGTTGGACCTGCTTCTGGGCCAGGCCCCTGCCCGCGGCTACGCGTCCCACGGTGAATCTTGGTCCATTGCCTTGGCGCTGCGGCTGGCGTCGTTCCATGTGCTTGATGAGGACAAACATGTTGCCGGAAACCAGCCCATACTGATCCTTGACGATGTTTTTGCCGAACTCGACGCCCACCGGCGAAAAAAATTGGCCGTCATGGTTGCCACAGCCGAACAGGTGCTGGTGACTGCTGCCGTGGCACAGGACATTCCCGAGGAGCTGGCCGGTTCCAAGATCCAAGTGATACCCGGCGGTGTTCTTCCTCATGAGTGAGGTTCCCGGCGGCCCCACCAGCAGTGATCCCACGGGAAAAAAACGCAGCAAACTTGCTGCAGCCACCGATCATGTCACGGAAGTGGACGCGGCCCAGGCAGCGCTGAACCGAATGCGCACCATCGCCAAGAGTCGTGGTGAATTGCGGATTCCCAGAAGTAGATTGGGCGAAAAAACCACGCCCAAGGCAAAACGGCAGCCATTTCTCGACGCAAAATATGGTGGTGGCAGGGATCCTCTTGGTCTGGGAAACGTTGTCAGCCGGTTGGTCTCGGACCGGGGCTGGAGTTCACCACTGGCAGTAGGCTCGGTCATGGCCCAGTGGGACACCTTGGTGGGACCGGAGATTGCAGCTCACTGCCAGCCGGAGAGTTTTGAGGCGACAACACTTCATGTCAGGTGCGACTCCACCAGTTGGGCCACCCAATTGCGGTTGCTGTCCTCGTCATTGTTGGCCAAATTTGATGCCGATCTTGGCCGCGGGGTGGTGACAAAGATTCTTGTGTTGGGGCCTGCCGCACCAAATTGGCGAAAGGGATTCCGTACTGTCAAGGGACGAGGTCCCCGGGACACTTACGGGTAGATCCGGACGAGGCAGTGGAAGCAGCCACGGCTCTGCAGGGCGATTCAAACCCCTCACGGTGTACATCTCCTTAAAGAGCCAATAACAATTGCGTTCTAAGGCGCTTTTCTCCCCGCCTAGGGCACGTTGAGGGCGCATATACACCATTCTCAAGGTAGAATTGCACCATAACCGTCTCTCTGCGGCGCTGTGGTCCGTTTTTGGTTTCGTTGAGAGCGGTATTTATCTGCCTTCAACGAGGACTCGATGCACGGGCAAGTGAAAGTCGTGCCCTGTCTCAACGTTGGCAATCGAGCTGAACAATAAGAGGGGTCGAACGCGCCTGTGACGACGAACAATTCGGATAGTGCCGTGAATCCAGAGTCGGAAAACACGCAGCCTAGCGAGGTTTCAACAACCGAAAAGCCAGCAGACACCGGTCACTATGATGCCAGTGACATCACAGTGCTGGAGGGCTTGGAAGCCGTCCGCAAACGTCCCGGCATGTACATCGGATCCACTGGCCCGCGCGGTCTGCACCACCTGGTCTATGAAGTGGTGGACAACTCGGTGGATGAAGCCCTGGCCGGCTATTGCGACCACATTGACATCACCCTCACGGCCGATGGCGGTGTGCGTGTGATCGATAATGGCCGCGGAATCCCTGTGGACATCCACCCCACCGAGGGCAAGCCCACGGTTGAAGTGGTCATGACCATCCTGCACGCCGGCGGCAAGTTCGGCGGCGGCGGCTACGCGGTCTCCGGTGGTCTCCATGGTGTGGGCATTTCCGTGGTTAACGCTCTTTCGCGGCAGGTGAATACTGAAATTCGCCGTCAGGGATTTGTATGGCGCATGAGTTTTGCCGACGGTGGCAAGCCCCAGGGCACCCTGGTCAAGGGTGAGACCACCACCGAAACAGGCACCACGCAGACGTTCTACCCGGACCCCACCATTTTTGAGTCCGTCGAGTTTGATTTCGAGACCCTGCGTGCCCGGTTCCAGCAGATGGCGTTCCTGAACAAGGGCCTGAAGATTTCGCTGACTGATGAGCGCCCCAGCAATGACGTCAATGACGAAGACCCCGACCTTGACGCCATTCCCGAGGGCAAGGACATCACCACGGGCAAGCGTGAGGTGACCTACCAGTACAAGGATGGTCTGCTTGACTACGTCAAGCACCTGAACTCCTCCAAGAAGGTCGATGTCATCCACGAGGATGTCATCGCCTTTGAAACCGAGGATTCCTCCCGCAGCATGGCCGTGGAACTTGCCTTGCAATGGACCACCGCCTATTCGGAGAGCGTGCACACGTACGCCAACACGATCAACACCCATGAGGGTGGAACCCACGAAGAGGGTTTCCGTGCCGCCATGACGTCGCTGATCAACCGGTACGCTCGCGAGAAAAAGATCTTCAGGGAAAAGGATGAAAACCTCACAGGGGATGACATCCGTGAAGGCCTGACGGCTGTCATTTCCGTGAAATTGTCTGAGCCGCAGTTTGAGGGCCAGACCAAGACCAAGCTTGGCAATTCCGAGGTCAAGGGCTTCGTTCAGCGCGTTGTCACCGATGGTTTGGGCGACTGGCTTGAGCGCAACCCCGGGCCCGCCAAGGACATCATTCGCAAGTCCATCCAGGCCTCGCAAGCCCGTCTTGCTGCCCGCAAGGCAAGGGAAAGCACCCGCCGCAAGGGTCTCCTGGAATCCGGAGGAATGCCTGGAAAACTCAAGGACTGCCAGTCCAAGGATCCGGCCCTGTCGGAAATTTACATCGTGGAGGGTGACTCGGCTGGTGGTTCGGCCGTACGCGGCCGGAACCCAACCACCCAGGCGATCCTGCCGCTGCGAGGCAAGATCCTCAACGTGGAGCGTGCCAGGCTTGACCGCGCGCTGGGCAATGCGGAAGTCCAGGCCATGATCACGGCCTTCGGCGCCGGCATTGGTGAGGACTTTGACGTCAACAAGGCCCGCTATCACAAGATCGTGCTGATGGCTGATGCCGATGTTGATGGCCAGCACATCACCACTCTTTTGCTGACGTTGTTGTTCCGCTACATGCGTCCGTTGATTGAAAACGGTTACGTATATCTGGCTCAGCCGCCGCTGTACCGCATCAAGTGGTCCAACGCGCCGCACGATTATGTCTTCACCGACAAGCAACGTGACGCAGCCTTGGCCGCGGGCGCCGCAGCGGGACGCCGCATCCCCAAGGAAAACGGCATCCAGCGCTACAAGGGTCTGGGCGAAATGGACTACACCGAGCTGTGGGACACCACCATGGACCCGGAACACCGGACCCTGCTCCAAGTCACCATGGAAGATGCAGCAGAGGTTGACCAAGTTTTCTCCACCCTCATGGGAGAAGACGTGGAATCACGACGCAACTTCATCCAGCAAAACGCCAAGGACGTGCGGTTCCTCGACATCTAGCCAGGCAAGATATTGCCCCCTAGTTATAGTGCGAACCAGACATATATTGGGAATGGAATATAAAGAACTATGAGTGACGAAACACCTCAGAATCCCGACGAAACCACCGTGGTTGCCACGGGAAATGACGTCCTTGAAGGCAATGTAATGCACGACAAGATCGAGCAAATCGATCTCCAGGAGGAGATGAAACGCTCCTATCTGGACTACGCCATGGCAGTCATTGTGGGACGCGCGCTCCCTGACGTCCGTGACGGACTCAAGCCCGTGCACCGCCGCGTCCTGTACGCCATGTTCGACGGCGGCTACCGCCCCGAGCGCTCCTTCAACAAGTGCGCACGCGTTGTTGGCGAGGTCATGGGCCAGTACCACCCGCACGGCGACAGCTCCATTTATGATGCCTTGGTTCGTTTGATCCAGGACTGGACCATGCGCTACCCGCTGGCCTTGGGTCAGGGCAACTTCGGCTCGCCCGGAAACGACGGCGCAGCAGCACCCCGTTACACCGAGACCAAGATGGCGCCGCTCGCCATGGAAATGGTCCGCGACATCGACGAAGAAACGGTCGATTTCCAGGACAACTACGATGGTAAAAACCAAGAGCCGAAGATTCTGCCGGCAAGGTTCCCGAACCTTTTGGTCAACGGATCCTCCGGTATTGCTGTTGGTATGGCCACGAACATTCCGCCGCACAACCTGCGTGAGGTTGCCGAGGGTGTCCAGTGGTACCTTGCGAACCCCACTGTGGGCCGTGAGGAGCTTCTTGAAGCACTCATCGAGCGCATCAAGGGCCCAGATTTCCCCACCGGAGCTCAGATTCTTGGCCGTAAGGGCATTGAAGATGCTTACCGCACAGGCCGCGGATCGATCACGATGCGAGCTGTTGTCAATGTCGAGGAGATCCAGGGACGAACCTGCCTGGTAGTCACCGAGCTGCCATTCCAAGCCAACCCCGATAACTTGGCCGTCAAGATTGCCGATCTGGTCAAGGACGGCAAGATTTCTGGCATCGCCGACCTCCGCGACGAGACTTCCGGACGTACGGGACAGCGATTGGTGGTTGTCCTCAAGCGTGACGCAGTCGCCAAGGTTGTGTTGAACAACCTCTACAAGCACACTCAGCTGCAGGAAAACTTCAGCGCCAACATGTTGGCGATTGTCGACGGCGTTCCGCGCACCTTGCCACTGGATGCCTTCATCCGTCACTGGGTGACGCACCAGATGGACGTCATTGTTCGCCGCACGCGTTTCCGCCTCCGCAAGGCGGAAGAAGAAGCTCATATTCTGCGCGGACTCTTGAAGGCCCTCAACGAACTGGACGAGGTCATTGCCCTCATCCGGCGTTCCTCAACAACCGAAGAGGCCCGCGACGGCTTGATTCAACTGTTGGACATCGATGAGATTCAGGCCAAGGCCATCCTGGACATGCAGTTGCGTCGTCTGGCCGCCCTGGAACACCAGAAGATCACCGACCGCCACAACACGCTGGAACTCATGATCACCGAGTTCAACCGCATCTTGGCTGACCCGGATGTGCAGCGCGGTATTGTCAGCGACGAGCTGGCGGAAATCACGGCCCGGTTCGGCGATGACCGTCGCACGGAAATCATGATGGGCTACGACCCCAACATGAGCATGGAAGACCTCATTCCCGAAGAGGAAATGGTTGTCACCATCACCCGCGGCGGCTACGTCAAGCG
This sequence comes from Arthrobacter sp. HLT1-20, assembly GCF_054510895.1. NCBI lineage: Bacteria > Bacillati > Actinomycetota > Actinomycetes > Micrococcales > Micrococcaceae > Arthrobacter > Arthrobacter sp. HLT1-20. The sequence goes on from NZ_JBTNDR010000030.1 coordinate 25,166, forward strand.
CACCCGCAGCGACAACTACCGCACGCAGCACCGCGGCGGGAAGGGCGTCAAGGGCGCGGCACTGCGGGGCGACGACGTCGTCGAGCACTTCTTTGTCACCACCACCCACCACTGGCTGCTGTTCTTCACGAACCTCGGCCGCGTGTACCGGGCCAAGGCGTACGAACTCGCTGAAGCCGGCCGAGACGCCAAGGGCCAGCACGTGGCGAACCTGCTGGCCTTCCAGCCTGACGAGAAAATCGCCCAGGTCATGGAGCTCAAGGACTACCAGCAGTCCCCGTACCTGGTGCTGGCCACCAAGAACGGCCTGGTCAAGAAGACGTCCCTGGAGGACTACGACACCAACCGTTCGGCAGGTGTCATTGCCATCAACCTGCGTGACGGCGACGAACTGGTCTCAGCCCAGTTGGTGTCAGACAGCGACGATCTGCTGTTGGTGTCCCGCAAGGGCCAGTCCATCAGGTTCACGGCCAGCAATGAGGCCCTGCGGCCCATGGGAAGGGCAACATCGGGTGTCACGGGCATGAAGTTCCGTGACTTCGATGAGCTTCTTGCCGCCGACGTGGTCACCGAAGACTCTTATGTGTTTATTGTCACAGAGGGTGGCTATGCCAAGCGCACGGCCGTCAGTGAGTACCGTCTGCAGGGTCGCGGCGGCTTGGGCATCAAGGTTGCCAAGCTTGCTGAAGACCGCGGAGACCTCGTTGGCGCCTTGATTGTTCAAGAGGACGATGAAGTTTTGGTGGTGATGAGCGGCGGCAAGGTGGTGCGCTCCAACGTCTCGGAAGTGCCCGCCAAGGGCCGTGACACCATGGGTGTAATCTTCGCCAAACCGGATAAGAATGACCGCATCATTGAGGTAGCGCGAAACAGTGAGCGGGGCCTTGATGACGAGGATGAGTCGGTACAAACGGACGTCCCTGAAGGATCCGTTGAGGGGGCTCTCGAGGGAAAGCCCCAGCTTGATGAAGTACCGTTAAGCGACGAAGACGGAACAACTGGAGGTACCGATTGAGCGCCAATAACCCGATTCCGCGGCCTGGTTCCGCCCCGAGGGTAGGCGCCCCGGCGCGCCCTCCGCAGCGGCCAGGCGTTGCTCCGGCAACCACCACCAGCGCTGCGGCAAAGCGCCCGGCACCGCGGCCTGCGCCTAAAACGGCGCCGGCGCTAGTCAAGCCCGCACCCAAGGCGAAAGCCCGCAGGGCACGCCTTTTGGTGAGCAAGATTGAGCCTTGGTCGGTGCTGAAGATGGCATTCCTGCTGTCCGTTGCGCTAGGCATTGTCACAGTAGTGGCGTCCATTGTGTTGTGGACAGTGCTGGACACTATTGGGTTGTTTGACACGGTCAACTCCTTCATCAATGACATCCAGGGCAAGGAGGGTGGCACCCCCATCGACCTGCTGACGATTGTGTCGCTGGGCCAGGTTGCGTCATTCTCCACCATTGTGGCTGTGGTGAACGTGCTGCTGCTGACAACTCTTTCGGTGCTCTCTGCCTTCTTGTACAACATCTCCGCCACCCTGGTGGGCGGCATCGGCGTCACCTTGACCGATGACTAGCATGTAGAAAAGCACCAAACTTCCTTGAATCGGCGGGTCCGGGCAGGCCCAGGATCCGCCGATTTGGGATTTTAGGAAAGTGTGCGGTAAAGTTTTGTCTCGGCCCGAACAGGGCCGGAAGGGCGCATAGCTCAGGCGGTTAGAGCGCTTCGCTGATAACGAAGAGGTCCCAGGTTCAAGTCCTGGTGCGCCCACGGAACCTAAAGGTTCTTAGGCAAGGATGGTAAGTTGTGAAGAAGTTGTTGATCTTGGTCGCAGCTCTCAGTGCAGCCGCCGTCCTGAATAAGAAGTGGCAGGAATCCAAAGTTGCGAAGGCAACCTGGAGCAAGGCAACTGATTCAGTAAATTGAATTTTTTGAACTTGCAACAGATATACTGAACAAGCCTCATGGGGGCATGGCGCAATTGGTAGCGCACCTGCTTTGCAAGCAGGGGGTTCGGGGTTCGAGTCCCCGTGCCTCCACCATGGGAAACAACCCCGGTCTTAGGACCGGGGTTGTTTTGTCTTAAGTTAGGTGGTCAAGCCCCTACGCTTGAAGGGTGATATTTTTCTTGGCCATTGTTGGAATTCTGGGCGTCTCCGCCTCCGGACCCATCATGGCGGCCACAGCAGCCCCCGCACTGACCATCGCCCTGTGGCGCAACGTTTTGGGCGCATTCGCTCTAGGCACCCCGGCGCTTATAAAGAATCCCGGGTTCGTCAAAGCACTGACCCGCCAGGAATTCAAGTACACCGCCATTGCCGCAACGGCCCTGGCGCTCCACTTCGCCTGCTTTGTCACATCGGTGAAGATGACAAGCGTGGCGGCCGCAACGGCCCTGGTGTGCCTTCAAGCGGCGTGGATAGCCCTCTTTCAGTGGATCAGGGGTTCAAAGCCGCCACGCCCCATCCTGTTGGGTCTGAGTGCCGCCCTGCTGGGCGTCGTGGTCATCACCGGCTTCGACATGGGAGTTTCCCGTGAGGCCCTAGTGGGAGACGTTCTGGCGCTTGTTGGCGGCGCCTTGGCAGCCGTCTACACCCTGGCAGGGTCCAAGGCCCGCAAAAGCCTGTCCACGGGCGTCTACTCCAGCGTGTGCTACGCGCTGTGCTCGGTGATCCTGCTGCTGATGTGCCTGGCGTTCGGTCAGCCGCTGCTGGACATCCCCGCCGAGGCCTGGTGGGGCATCGTGGGCGTCACAGTGGCGGCGCAACTTTTTGGGCACACCATCTTTAACTACCTGCTGGCCACCATTTCCCCATTGGTGGTGTCCATGATGATCCTGGTGGAGATCCCGGGCGCAGCGATTCTCGCTGCCATCTTCCTCGCCGAAGCCCTGCCACCGGGCACCTATTTGGGCCTTGGTTTGATTTTGGCGGGCCTGGCAGTGGTAATTCTGCGCCAGGGCCGCAGTGGCATTAAGGGCGATTCCTGACCCAACCACCCATGAGACACACATTAAACAGCGGGGGCCCGGATCCAAAGATCCGGGCCCCCGCTGTTTTTGTTGTGCCTACTGCACGTGCTGCACTCTAGTTCTTCGGCCCTTTGGGTTTCGGCTTGGGAGCTTCCTCGCCCAACGCATCCGTGACAGCATGCTTGGCCGTGGACACGGCATTAGCGGCCGCGTCCTTGACCTTGGCAACGGCGTCGGCGCCAGTGTCCTTGGCATCCTCAACCACCTCAGACGCTTTGTCTTTCACGGTCTCGGTTGCGTTCTTGACGTCTTCGGTGATCTTCTCCACAACGTCATCAACAGTGTTGTCCACGGCCTTGGCAGCGTCGCGGTCAGCAGGGACCGGCGCCGGCACTGAGCTGGGAACAGCAGCGGGCACCACGGGTGCCGGGGTCTTCCACGGGTCGGCCACCGGTTTTGACGCCTTCCACGCGGCAGCACCAGCGGCAGTGGCGGCAACAATAATGCCCACCACAATCCAGCCCTTGCCACTCTTCTTCTTGGTCTTGCCGGCTTTTTGCAACTCGGCGGCAAGCTTCCTGCTTGCCTCGGCGGCGGCCTTCTCGGCCTTTGCCAGGGCCTTCTTGTTTCCCGTGAGCTTGGCGGCAGCAATCTCCACCTGGTGGGTCACCACTGAACTGTCCAGCGCCGAACCAACGGCTTGGGCTGCCACACCCAGCTTGGACGAAACCATGGGAATGAAGTCATCCACCACTTTGTCCTTGGCCGAGGTGATGGCCGGAGCGGTCTTATCCAAGGCGTCCTGAATATGTGGGGTTGCCCCGTCAACGGCTTCGGAAATGCGCGGGGCAAGCTTCTCGAGGCCTTCCTGGAGTTTCGGCGTTACGGCAGCAACGCCGTCGGCCGTGTATTGGGCAGCCTTGCGAAGACCATCCTGAACCATGGGGGAAGCTTGTTCAATGCCCCGCTCTATGCGCGGAACAGCCCAGTTCAAGGCAGCCTCCACGCGCGGAGTTGTCCAGTCCTTGGCATTTTCCACATGCGGGGAAGCCCACTCGATGGCATTGTCAACACCAGTTGTGAGCGAATCTTCCAAGCCTTGGGTAAAGCGGTCAACCTTCTTCACGTTTCCTCCAGATATTCAGCTGTTTCAAGGCTTAGCCTACGTCCCCCGCTGCCAGCTTGCTATCCCTAGACAGTTCGCCTGACGCGGAATGCGCCAGTCAACCAAGAAAATCCCCAGCATATCGTGGCAGAATATCGCCATGACTGCTATCCCAACCGCAAAAGCAACTATCAGCACAAGCCTTGGCGATATCGAGGTGAACCTCTTTGGTAACCACGCGCCCAAGACAGTGGCCAACTTTGTTGGTCTGGCGACCGGAACCATCGAGTGGACCCACCCGGCCACGGGCGAGAAGACCAACGCCCCCCTCTACAACGGCACCATCTTCCACCGCATCATCAAGGACTTCATGATCCAGGGTGGAGACCCCTTGGGTCGCGGAATTGGCGGCCCCGGCTTCCAGTTCGACGACGAGATCAACCCCGATCTGAACTTCAACGACCCCTACAAGTTCGCCATGGCAAATGCCGGCACTCAGGGCGGCCGTGGCACCAACGGTTCACAGTTCTTCATCACCACGGTGAACACCAGCTGGCTCCAGGGCAAGCACACCATCTTCGGTGACGTCACGGATGTTGCCTCACGGGCTGTTGTTGACGCCATTGAAGGCGTGGCAACAGGCGCCGGCGACAAGCCGCGTGAAGATGTTGTCATCAACTCCATCACAGTTGAACAGCTCTAATACAAGCTCGTAGCATCCATGGCTTTGGCCGCCGGATCCCATAGGGGATCCGGCGGCTGAGGCCTTCCTTGTTTTTCTCGTTAGGACCCAATCCATGAGTTCTGCCTTCCCGCTTCCGGGCGCCCCGTCCGAAGCTCCCGTATGCCCGCGCCACCCGGATCGGGTCTCCTATGTGAGCTGCCAGCGTTGTGGGCGGCCAACCTGCCCAGAATGTCAGCGCAGCGCGGCCGTGGGAGTTCAATGCGTGGACTGCGTGCGGGAATCCGCCAAGTCGACCCCATCCCGGCGGACCATTTTCGGTGGCGTGGTGCGCACCGGTCGCCCGGTGGCCACCATCACCATGATGGCCATCTGCGTTGTGGCCTTCGCCCTGGATTGGGCCATTCCCAACGGCTTTGTCTTCCAGAATTTTGCCTATGCACCATTCTTGACCGAATCCGAACCGTGGCGGATGGTCACCAGCGCATTCCTGCATTCAAGCAACATCATGCACATCGCCTTCAACATGTATGCCCTGTGGATACTCGGCAACGCCCTGGAACCTGCCTTTGGCCGGGCCCGCTATGTGGCCCTGTACCTTGTGAGCGCCTTTGCCGGTTCGGTGGGCGTGCTGCTGCTCTCTCCGCTGGACACTGTTGTGGTTGGTGCCTCCGGAGCCGTGTTTGGCCTGTTTGGGGCTCTGTTTGTGGTGCAGAAGAAGCGTGGCGGTGACCTTCGGCAAATAGTTGTTTTGCTGCTCATCAACGCCGCCATTGGGTTCATCATTCCGGGCATCGCCTGGCAGGCTCACCTGGGCGGGTTGATCGCCGGTGCCCTGTGCGCCGTCGCCATTGCCTACGCTCCGGCGAAGAACCGTAACCTTATCCAGTGGGGCGGCATCGGCGCCGTCCTGGTGCTGCTGATTGGGCTGACACTGTACAAGGTGTCCACGTTCCCTATCTTCATTTAGGGCTAGCCTCCAGAGGTAATTCGGGCCGGGTATGGACTTCCATACCCGGCCCGGGGCATTTAAGGAGGACTACTTGAGTCTGCGGTAGTCCCCGCCGTAGTGCAGCAGCGGAGACAACTCCTTGCTCCAGGGGGCATCTTCACCCATGGAAACCACCTGTCCCACCACCAAGACGTGGGTGGCCGCCTCATGGACCGCAGTGGTTTCCACCTCAAAGTACGCCAGCGCCCCGGCAATCACCGCGTTGCCCGTGAGTGGGCCGCGCCTAAAATCAATCTGTTTGAGCAAGCCCTCTGTGGGTGTTCCCGGGCTGGCGAGCCAGTTTGCGTGGCCTTTCTGCTCGGCGGTCAACAACGACAACGCCCAGGATCCAGACTCCAACACTGCCAAGGCAATCCGGGAGTCCGCATAGAGGCTCACCAGCAATGTCGGAGGGTCATAGGACACTGACATGAAAGAACTCACCGTTGCAGCAACGTCGCGGTTGCGCACGGAGGTGCTGATAATGGCCACACCACCAGCTTGTTCAGCACTGAGCCGGCGGTACTCGTCAATCTGATCTTGTCCAGGGTGCTGTGGGAAAACTCTGTGGATATCAAGGGGATCGGCTAGTTCCATGGCTCAATGGTTGCACGTATCCACAGTTGTCCACAGAGCTGTCCACAACTGGGCATAACTTACAGAGCTGTAGTTCGAGTAGTTTTAAACTAATCGAACACGTAGTTATCCCCATGGTTTTACACACTGGGTATAAGTTACACACATGTAATTCCACAGCTGTGGATTACTTTGCTGCGGCAGTTTTTCTCACTTCCAGGCCAAACCACCCAAAAGTTATCCACTTCTGTGGATAACCTTGTGAACAACTAGGGATAACCACAGCTTCGAAGACGGGCTGTGGATAGTTCGCATGAGTTTTCAGCGGCAGTGGATAAGTCTGTGGGTTGTGGGAAAAAGTTACCCACAGTGTGGATAACCTTGGGGATAGTGACTTATATTTCGTTTCGATGGACCAATAAGGCTCCCCCATCGACACAATCACCACCACGTACTTAGACTAAGGAAAGTTGTAGCGGTCTCGGCTGGACGTGTTTCCAGCGACGGCAGCGGTGTTGTCATGCCTCGGCTGGGAGCGCTGGTCTTAGTTCAAGAAATGGGGATGCGTGGCCCGCGGGGCAAATGTTGGGGAAATCGTTGAGCTACTCACGGACAGCACCTCCAAAGGCGTCCTCATAGTGGGTTCAAGAGGCACGGGAAAAACCTGGATGCTCGGCCAACTTTTGGCCGCCCTAGGCCCGGACGTTGTAACAATCAGGCTCTCCGCCAGCAAATCCCTAGCTGCCATACCTTTTGGTGCCGTCAATGCCAGGGTGGGCACAAGCGTGGTCCGCAGCAGTGACTACTACGAGGTCCTGAATGGATTCATGGACCAGATCCATGACTCGGCAAAGGGAACCGGCCAGGTGTTGTTGATGGTTGACAATGCCGAACACCTGGATTCCCAGAGCACAGCCATCATTCTTCAAGTGGTCATGTCCTCGAGCGCAAAATTGATCCTGGTGGACCAGCACGGCAGCCACCAGAGCCATTTGCGTGAACTATGGCGTGACGGGCACCTGTCCCGCTTTGAGCTGGCGCCGCTCAAGCCCGAGGACGTACAGGACTTCCTGGAGGGACTGCTGGGCGGCAAAGTGGCGCGCCCAACTGCCGACTATCTAACCAGCCGCTCAGGCGGGAATCCACTGGTTTTGAACGGCCTCGTGGCTGGCGCCCAGGAGGAGGGCTCGCTGCGAAAAGTCAACAATGTATGGATTTTGGATCACCCGGGCGATCGGCTGGGCTCGGAATCGTGGGAATACCTGCAGATGGACCTGGACCACTTGCCTGCGCAATCCCGGCGCATCATAGAAATTCTGGCGTTGGGTGGCCCACTGCCGTTGGATGTGCTCCTTGACCTGACCAGCCCCGAAGCGGTGGATGATATTCAGCAGCGAGAACTGGTGGTGATTGTGCCCGGGGCTTGTTTGACCATGTGCCTGTCTCGTGCCGCCACGGCGGCACCCATCCGGGCGACGGTTCCGGTGGGAAGCAGCCGCCGGCTGCTCGCCGAGGTTTCCAAGTACTATCCCCCGGATGAGCATGACAATCCGGAATCCATCATCAACTTCACCAGGTGGGCCCTGGACTGCGGAGTACCTGTCGGCGATGATCGAATCCTGTTGGCGGCCACCCGGGCCAACCAGCTCATGCGCCCCTTGGATGCTCTACAATTTTGCGCGATCAAGGTGGGTAGCGACCACGCCGCGGCGCTGTTGGCGCAGCACTCCGTTGCCCAACTGAACCAAAACCAAACAGATGTTGCACGGTCGCTTGCCCTGCAGGCCCTGGATCTGGCACCAACGCCGGATGTTGGCGCCAGCGCATTGCGCGCTGTCCATCTGAGTCACCTGTCCCACTTGGGTTACGAGGCCATTTTTGCTGGCGCCCTGAAACTTTTTGAGAACCGGTTTTCACCGGTGGTCCTGTCGGACACCTGTTCCCGGGCGGATATTGAGGTGCTGATCCTGTGCGCCCTAAGGGATGTGGCGGTAGGGGACAGCAGGGAAGCCAGTGAGAATATTGAGGCGTTGTTGCGGCATCCGCTGACAGCCAACGTCAGCGATCAAGCAGCCTTGAAATCATTGATGTGCGAGATTCTCAGCGCCACTGGCCGGATGAGTTCGGCGGTGCGCACTGCCATGGAAGTCATCGCCGAGCTGAACCGCCCAGAGGGATTCCCCCGACCAGATATTGCCCTTCTGGCCTACGCCAGATCTGTTGCCGTCTTCATATACGACGGCGCTTGGGAGCATGTTCGCGGGGCGCTGGAGCCGTCGACTTTCACCAATCCTGACCTCATGCTGTTTTCCGGCGGGCTGCGTGACCTTGCTGCCGCCATGATGCAGTGCCGCCGCGGCCACGTGGAGGAAGCCATTGTTGCGTTGAACGCTGCAGTGGGGGCCTTGACTGACTACGATCCCTGGTCCGTGCTGCACACGGCACTCGGGCTGTTGGCTTATTGTCTTGCGATGCGTGGAGACATTCCCGGTTCGCAAAAACGGCTGGAACAGTTGGCAGCGCTCAATCGGCGCAGCAACAAGTTCTACTACTTGGAAGGGGCAGCGTACGCTGCGGCAGCCCAATTCATGTCAGGTCAATCCGAGTTGGGCCTGGCCCGGCTGCGGCACCTGCAACGAGAATGCGCCAATCGGGGCTTTCTCGGCATTGAGCTGACGGTGCTATCCCTCATGGTGCGTGTGGGTGATGCCGCTGCGGTGCAAAGGCTCTCAGAGGTGGCGGGCCTGTTGGAATCGGGCAGCAAGGCGTTCTTCGAAGAATGGTCCAGCGCCATGCGGTCACAGGAACCGGCAGGCCTGGACCGGGCAAGCAATACTGCCATGAGCTATGGATTTGAACTCATTGCCGTTGAACTGGCCACCCTGGCCCTGAAGAAGTTCAATGATCACGGCAAGGTTCACAAGAGCCGCAAGACCGCCAGCAAGGTCGTGGCCATGCGTGAAAAAATGCCAGGGCTCGTGTCACCGGTTTTTCAGGCGATCGACCAACCTCAAATGACCCGCCGTGAGCACCAGATAGCACTCCTGGTGGCTCAGGGGGAATCGAACAATTCCATTGCGGCCAGGCTGAATGTTTCACTGCGCACCATTGAAGGGCACCTCTACAGGACGTTCATCAAATTGGATATTCAGTCAAGGGAGCAATTGGCCGCCAAAATTAACGGTGGACTGGAAATTTCCGAGCAAGACTCGGACGTTTTCTACTCATAGACCGTTGTTCCGCTCCGCCATACTTGGCGATCCCCGCCACAATAGAGTGGTGCCTGCCCAAAATTAGAGTGGTCACCACTCGAGTTTTCTACCAAAGGCCGTCCTAGCATGAACAGACACGTCCTGTGGGCGAGGATTCTTCGGCGGGTCTCCCTGTGCCGACGAATCCCCTGCGATGCGGGGAGGTGTTCTCCAGGGCTCGCTGAGCGGTGGAGATGCAACGGCTGTCTGGTCCCCCAGCTGGACCGCCGGGCCGAAAGGCGCAAGGGCCACTGCCGCCCCCGGCAGGGGCCCTTGTTCGGCCACCAAGGGCTTGGTGCCCTGTGCACAGGTTTGTAATCCGCCTAGACTCAGAAGCAGGACGGCATTGACACCCGAACCAGTCAGGCGCGGTGCCGTGGAAAGCAGGGCTGCAGCATGTCTGAGCAAGAAGCTGAGAGCGGAAGCTACGTGGAAGGGGACTACGGCTTGGCCGGTTCCGAGAAGGGCCACAAGGCTGGGGAGACCGACGGCCGCTACGTGGAAGGAGACTACGGCCCAGCAGGCTCGGAGGGTGCCGACGACGGTGCGGAGCGCGGGCAATTCATTGAAGCTGACTACGGCACGGCCGGAGATGTTCCAGGCCGTGCCGCAGAAGACCCCAAGGGCCGCTACATTCAAAGCGACCACGGGGAAGAAGAGAATATTTAGGGGCTAGCTGCGCCAGCGGGTGGTCATCATGAACCCCGCCAAGGCAATGCCGAATCCAATGCCAATGTTCCAGTTCTTGATGTTCGGAATGGGCAGGGCGCCGTCGGAGATGTAGTAGGTGATGATCCACACCAAACCGAGCAACATCAGCGTGACCATGACCGGCAGGAACCATACGGCGTTGGGCTTCTGTGTCTTGCTGGAAGGCGTGGTGGCCGGCCCTTTTGTGGGGCGGGGACGCGATTTTGACTCGGGCACAGGAGCTCCTTGACGTGGTGGTCGATTGAATCGGCCACCGTGGTGGGTGGGCGGCAGTTCTTGTAGCCGTGATGTTGCTGGGCAAATTATTCCAAGGCGGCGAACTGCCGGTATTGTTGACGTAATTCTAGCTGTATTTAGTGCAGCCGCGGATTGCATGACATTGCCGCTCAACTTCAGTCAGGAGACCCGCGTGGTTCGATCGCCAGGCCACGTCGATTCCGCCGTGGGTGTCGATGAGTTGATCTCCGGCAACGAGAACGTGCGGCATCAGCGCAAACGTACGGCCCGCCGCCAACGCGCCCAGCGCCCCAAGCAAGGCTTCTTCCGCACCCTGGTTCAGATCATTGGCGAACTTCTGATCACCTGCGGCATCATTTTGCTGCTGTTTGTTGTGTGGGAATTGTGGTGGACCAACATCGAAGCCAACTCGGCCCAGCAAGCGGCCGTGTCGCAGTTTTCGCAGGAGTTTCAAGGACCGGTAACTCCCCCGGCGCCGGACGCGCCCACCGATTTTGGCCCACCGAAGGTCATGGCCGCCCCTGAACTGCCCAGCACAGTCTTCGGCATCACCTATATTCCGCGTTTTGGCGAAAATTACAGCCGTCCGCTCGTGGAAGGTGTGGGCCAGGCACAGCTGGACACCCTGGGCCTGGGCCGGTACGACAGCTCAACCATGCCAGGCGGTGTTGGCAACTTTGCCGTGGCCGGCCACAGGCAAACTCACGGCGCTGTGTTGGACGCGATCCACACCCTTGTCCCCGGCGACAAGATTTACGTCCAAACCAAAGACGGCTACTACACCTATGTGTTCCGCAACAACCAGATTGTGATGCCCAGCCGTGGCGATGTCCTGTTGCCGGTACCCACCCAGCCTGAGGCCAAGGCCACGGAGCGGTTCATGACCATGACCAGCTGCAATCCCAGGTTTGGTGCCGAGGAACGCATTATTGCCTACTCAATCCTTGAATCGTGGCAGCCGGCCAGCGCTGGCCCGCCCGCAGCGATTGCCGCACAAGTTGCCGCGAACCAGAAAGGCCCCTAATGTACGGCTGGATTTTTAGACACCTTCCGGGGCCCCTGTGGTTCCGTATCATCACCGCCGTGCTGTTCGTCACGGCCGCCGTGTTTGTACTGATGCAGTATGCCTTCCCCTGGTTGTCACAGTTCAACCCACTCACCGACTCCACGATTGGCGGCGGACCCTAAGATGGCCACACGAATCCTTGTCATAGACAACTACGACAGCTTTGTTTACACCCTGGTGGGCTACCTGCAGCAGCTGGGAGCAGAAACCACTGTTGTGCGCAACGATGACGTCACCCTGGCTGAAGCCATTGAACTGGCCTCCGCGCGCGACGGCGTTTTGGTCTCCCCCGGCCCGGGCACCCCCGCCGAGGCTGGTGTGTGCATCGAGCTGATCAAGTGGTGCGGCGGGAGCGCCAAGCCCATGCTGGGCGTATGCCTGGGCCACCAGGCGCTTGCCGAGGCTTATGGCGGTGTGGTGACCCACGCCGAACAGCTCATGCACGGCAAGACCAGCGAGGTGCTCCACCACGGCAGCAGCGTCTTTGCCGGGCTTCCCAGCCCCGTGACAGCCACCCGCTACCACTCACTCTCGGCAGTGCGGGAGACCATCCCGGACGTGCTGGAAATTACTGCTGAGACGGCCGACGGCGTGATCATGGGCTTGGCGCACAGAAACGCACCGTTGTGCGGGGTGCAGTTCCACCCCGAATCCGTCCTCACCCAGGGCGGCTACCTCATGCTGGGTAATTGGCTCGAAGCATTGGGTTTGGCAGGGGCCGCCGCAAAAGCAGCAACCCTGAGCCCGCTTATCAACAGCTAGTCCGGAGTTGCACGGATGGGCCCGAAGCTATGCCCTTAGGGTTCGGGAGGGGCTGGCTCGCTGGTTTTCAGCGGGGTCTGCGGTGTGGGGCTTGGCGTGGCACTCGGTGATGGGGTGGCCGGTTCGGGAGCTTTTGCCACGGTGATGACAACGGTTGTGCGTTGTGCCACCTTGCTGCCAGCCGGTACCGACTGGTCTGTCACCATCCCCGGGGTGACAACAGAGTTTTCAGCCTCTTGCCACTCAGCTTCCAGGTAGGGGGAAGCCTTCTTAAGTGCTGCCTCGACAGCTTCCTTGACCTTTTCCGGATCCTTGGTGAGGTCGAACAGCGAAGGCATGATCACCTGCCCGTTGGAGATCTTCAACGTGACGGTGGTACCCACAGCCACTTCGGCCCCAGGCGCCGGGTCGGTGGTGACCACAAGGTTCGCTGCAATGGTGGGGTCCGTGACGAAGTCATTGGAATTGAACTTCAGGTTCAATGCGGCGAGGTTGTCACGTACCTCGGACTCAGTCTTTCCCGCCAGATCCTTCGGTATGGTGACTGCCGAGGGGCCCTTGGACACAAAAACTTCCACCCTAGACTTGGGGTTGACCAAAGCCCCGCTGCCCGGGTCGGTGCGGGTCACATCCCCAGACGCGGTGGTGGCGGAGAATTCCTCGGTACTGTGCGGCTCCACACCCAAATCAATCAACTGGGTCATGGCGTCGTCCTTGCTGAAACCGGCCAGGGAGGGAATCTGAAGCTGTTGCACGGCCACAGGCCGGGGGTTGAGTAGGTTGTAGCCCAGCACAGCGCCGCCGCCCAGCACAATGGCCAACAAGACAAACAGCGTTGCCATCCAGGCCCTGCGACGCCGTTTCAGGGCTGGGGCGACGTCTTCCACGTCCTCTTCCGAGGTGTCAGGCGTTGTCAAGGCTCCCCCCGCCATGACCTTCGCCATGGCACGGGTGGCAGGACCGTCGTCGTCCGGAACGGTGGGGCTCACAAGTGCCGCCGGGGCAGGCAGAGCAACGGGCACAACTGAGTGGTCCACGCCGGGCCCGGGAGTGGGCATGACCCCTGTGCGGGCGGCGCGAAGGGCCCGGCGGAAGGACGCTGCATCCTGGAATCTGTGGTTGCGGTCCTTTTGCAGGGCACGCATGAGCACAGCATCCAGCGCGGCCGTCAGCTCCGGGTTGAAGGAGCTCGGAACGGGCGGTTGTTCACGCACGTGCTGGTATGCCACAGAAACCGGTGAATCACCAGTGAACGGTGGGCGCCCCGCCAGCATTTCATAGAGCAGGCAGGCGGCGGAGTACAGATCACTGCGGGCGTCAACGCTTTCGCCGCGCGCCTGCTCGGGCGATAAGTATTGGGCCGTGCCCATGACCGTTTGTGTTTGTGTCATGGTTGCTGCGGAGTCGGAGAGAGTCCGGGCGATGCCAAAGTCCATGACCTTGACCTGGCCCAACAAGCCGTGCTCGTCCTGGGTGACCATGACATTCGCCGGCTTGATGTCACGGTGCACAATGCCGGCGCGGTGGCTGTAGTCCAGGGCAGCCAGCACACCGAGGGTGTAGTCGATCGCCGCATCAATGCTGATGTCCTTGCTGCGGATCAAATCCCGCAGCGTCTTGCCCCGGACGTACTCCATGACAATGTAAGGCAGGTGAGCAGAGTCGCGCGTTTGATCGGCGGTGACGTGCTCACCAGTGTCGTAGACAGCAACTATGGAGGGGTGGTTGAGCCCGGCCACGGCCTGGGCTTCCCGCCGGAAGCGGGCCTGTAGGTGTGAATCCCTTGCCACGTCGGCACGCAGCAGCTTGATGGCAACTGTGCGACCCAGACGGATGTCATGCGCCATGTAAACATCGGCCATGCCGCCACGGCCCAGCAACTCCCCAACCTCATACCTGTCATTCAGGACGCGCGGAACACTCATGAGTCTCTGGTTGTCCTTTCACTGAGAAGGGGTGGTGAATGAGAGTGGGGAGAAGCTGGCTCTGTGAAACTATGGCTTCTTACCGTCCGCCGGTGGCGAGGTGGTGGCTTCAGCGGCAGGGCCGGTGGAGACAACGTAGGTGACGACCGAGCCGGCAGGTGCCCGCGTCCCAGCCGTCGGATTGGTGCGAATAACGTTCCCCGCAGCAACAGTTGAAGACGCCTCTTCCACACGCGCCGGGATGAAGCCGGCGGCGACCAAGGCGGCGTCGTAGGCGTTCCCTTCCTGGCCAACAGAGGATGGGACAGTCGCTGTCTCCGGCCCCTTCGACACTGTGACATTGATAGAGGAGCCAACATTTTGGAGCCCGGTTGGGCTCACGGAGACGACTTGTCCCGCGGGCACTGAATCGCTGAACTCCTCAACGCTCACGACACTCATTCCAGCATTCTTCAGGATTGATTCGACCTCGCCGAAAGTCTTGCCAACCAACATATTGCTGACGACGTCGAATTGCTGGGGCGCCTCAGTGGTGGGGGCGGCAGACTCCTGTGTAGGCTCGGGCGCCTGCGAAGTAGTGGGCGGGGCGGTCGTCGTGCGGGTAGCCGTGGTTGGGGCCTTACTTTCGGACGGCGCAGGATCTCCGCCAAAGAACCCAGCGCCCTGGAGCAGCAGGGCACCCACTGCAAACACCAACAGGGCAATCAAACCAATGAGCGGCCACGTCCAGGGACTGCGGCCCCTCTTGGCCGGCTCCTGCGGCTCTTCCTCGTCCAAGGCGAGGTCATGGTCTTCACCCTCGGCCGCCCAGGCACGTTCGGCACCGAGGATCTCAGCACGAGTCTGATGCGCGGCGGTGTCTTGGCTGTCGTCGCCGAGAACGGGCAGGGCAGTGGTGCTGGGCTCGGCAATGCTGGAAACCACGGTTGTGGGTGCCGTTGCGTTGATGTCAACAGGTGCCGTGATGGGGCCCGTGGTGGATTCAAACAGCAGCATGCCCGGGACTGCGGCATGGGCAGCCGGAATGTCGCCGGCACGGATCGCCTCGGCAGCCTCCGCCAGTTTCAGCGCATTGGCGGGCCGGTTGCTGGGTTCCTTGGCGAGCATGGACATCAGCAGGGCGCGTACTGGTGTGGGCAGCGTGTCCGGCAGCGGGGGCGGCGCGTCGTTGACCTGCGCCAAAGCAATGGCAATCTGCGATTCACCAGAGAAGGGGCGGTGGCCGGTGATGCATTCGTATCCAATAACGCCAAGGGCATATATGTCCGAGGACCCCGTGGCGATCTGGCCCGTTGCCTGCTCCGGAGCCAGGTACTGGGCTGTGCCCATGACCTGACCGGTCTGCGTTAAGGGCACCTGGTCTGCCAGGCGTGCAATGCCAAAGTCGGTGATCTTGACCCGGCCGTCGGGGGTGATGAGCAAGTTGCCGGGCTTGACGTCGCGGTGGACCAGGCCTTGGGCATGTGCCACTGCCAGGGCGCGGGCGGTCTGGGCAATCATGGACAGCGTCCAATCGGCGGAGAGCACGTGCTCACGTTCGATCAAGGCTGACAATGGCTCGCCCGGAACCAGTTCCATCACCAGGTAGGCGGAACCATCTTCTTCGCCGTAGTCAAAGACATTGGCGATTCCCTCATGGTTCAGCAGGGCCGTGTGCTTGGCCTCTGCCCGGAACCTGGCCCGAAAACCGGGGTCCCCGGTGTATTCGTCCTTGAGAATTTTGATGGCCACGATACGGCCCAGGACCAAGTCCTGTGCCTTCCAAACCTCGCCCATACCGCCAATGGCAATGCGTGATGTGAGTTGGAACCTGCCGCCTAAGGTGATACCAGAAATAGGCCTCACTTATTCAACACCGCCTTGAAGAGTTTGCTTGCGTTTGGACTAGTTAATTGTGCTCCGGTGGCAACGTCGACCCCAGGCATGACGATCGACACCACCACTTCGGGATCATTCGCTGGAGCGAAGCCGGTAAACCATGCGTTGTTCAACATGGTGCCGGATTCATCCACACCGAGTTCAGCGGTTCCCGTTTTGGCGGCAACTTGAACGCCGGGAACCGCAGCAGCCGAGGCAATGCCATTGTCAACAACACTGACCATCCAGTCGGTGATCTGCGCTGCAATTTCCGGTGTGGTGGACTGTCGCAGGACCTCAGGTGTCAGGCTTGAAACGGTTTTGAGATCAGGGGTACGGACTGTTTCCACCAGGTTGGGTGCCATTTGCTGGCCGCCATTGGCAATCGCTGCTGTCATCATGGCAATTTGCAGGGGGGATGCGAGAACGTCCTTCTGGCCGATGGCGCTCTGGGCCAAAGAGGGATCATCAAGGATGCCCTCGCTCCCCGGGAAGCGGCTTTCAACAACTCTATCGGGGAAGCTCAAGGTTCCGTCATTGAAGCCAAACTTGTCAGCCTGGGCGGTGAGGGCATCCTGGCCCAGATCCAGCGCAATGCTGGCAAAGGGTGTGTTGCAGGAGTTCTCCAGGGCAAAGGCGAAGGACGCCTTGTCACGTATTGCACACTGGCCGTTTGCATAGTTTGGGAGGGTGTAGTTGATGCCGGGGAACGTCATGGGGGAAGGATTGGGCAGGATGCTGTCCTTGTTGTATTTCCCGGACTCCAGTGCGGCAGCGGTGTCAACGAGCTTGAAGACGGAGCCTGGCGAATACAGGCCTGTGTAGGCCTTGGAACCATACAGATTGATTCCTGGAACTCCCACCAATGAAGCCATGGCGGCATCGACGGCCTTCCGGTCGTGGCTGGCCAGCAGGTTGGTGTCATAGGAAGGCTTGGACACCATGGCAATGATGGCGCCCGTCTTCGGGTTCATGACCACAATGGACCCGGCCACATCATCGGGAATCATGTCATAGGCAAGCTTTTGAATCTTCGCGTCAATGGTCAACTCCACGGAGCGGCCCTGGGGCTGCTTGCCCGTGAAGGTCTGTGCGATGCGGTCAAACAAGGCGTCGTCCGAGGTGCCCGTGAGCTGGTCTCGCATGGCGTATTCAATGCCGGACTGTCCGGAGAACCTGCTGAAGAAGCCCGTGAGACCCGCATACAGCTGAGGGTCGTTGTATTTGCGCTGGAACTTGCAATCGGTGTTGGTGGGAACCGACTCGGCAATAGCTTGTCCGTCAACAAGGATGGGTCCGCGGTCGCCGCAAAAAGTCTTGAGCAATTGCCGGTTGTTGTTGGGGTTCGCGTTGAGTGAGTCCACGGCGAAGAATTGCACGTAGGAGATGGAGCCAAAAAGCAAGGCAAACAAGGTGATGGCTACTATCCAGGAATTGCGTATGGCTTGATTCATGGTTTAGTCACCTCCAGTTTCGTATCGTTTTCTTGTTGCCCGGGCGCCGTTGTTACGGGCGTATGGGAGACGTCTATGGGGCGGCGGGCGGCGTCGGAAATCTTGAGTATGAGCGCCACGATGATCCAGTTGGCCAGGAGTGAGGAACCGCCGGCTGCCAGGAACGGTGTTGTCAGCCCAGTCAAGGGGATGAGGCGCGTGACGCCGCCAATGATGATGAAGCACTGCAGGGCAACGGCAAAGGACAGCCCCACGGCGAGCAGCTTGCCAAAGGCGTCGCGGGTTCCCAGGGCGGCACGGAAGCCGCGGGAAATGAACAGTGCATAGAGGCACAGGACGGCGAACAGGCCAACCAAGCCAAGCTCCTCACCAATACTGGCAATGATCATGTCGCTGTTGGCAAGGGGCACGGTGTCGGGTGAACCCTGGCCAAAGCCGGTCCCCATAAGGCCGCCGTTGGCCATCCCGAAAAGTCCTTCGACCACCTGGAAACTGCCGCCAGGGGCGCCAATGTACTCGGGGTCCAGGGCGTGGACCCATACATCGATGCGCCGGGTCACGTGGGGGAAAATCTGGTAGGCGGCAACGCCACCCACGGCGATCAGGGCCAGGCCGATCAAGATCCAACTGATGCGGCTCGTGGCCACATAGATCATGACCATGAACAAGCCAAAGAAGAGGATTGAAGAGCCAAGGTCCCGCTGGAAGACCAACACACCCACACTGGCCAGCCAGGCCACGATCATGGGTGCCAAGTCCCTGGTCCGGGGCAACTGGAGTTTGCCGATCTTTTTGCCTGCCAACAGGATCAGATCCCTGTTGGAAGATAAGTACCCGGCGAAGAATATAGCCAGGGTGATCTTCGCAATTTCACCTGGCTGAAAGGTGAAGGGGCCAATGGCGATCCACACGGTGGCGCCGTTGACGTTGCCGGCACTGATACCTGGAATGAGTGGCAAAACTAGCAAAACCACCGAGGCCAGCAGGGAGATGTAGGTGTACCGGCGCAGGATCCGGTGATCGCGGAGGAACCAGATCACAGCCATCGCAGCAACCACGGCAAGGCTCGTCCACATCCACTGGCGCTGACCCGCGGTGTCTCCCGAGGTGATGTCTAGGCGGTGAATGACTGCCAACCCAATGCCGTTCAGGGCAACCACCACAGGCAATATTACCGGATCGGCATATTTGGCCTTGATGCGCAGGGTTATGTGGAAACCGATGGAGAGCACGGCAAGAATGGCGATTTGGGTGTAGAAGTCGTTGTCAAAGGTGCGGCCCAGATTGAGGTTCACCAGGGCGTTGGCCATGGTTGCAAGGCCCAGCGCCAGGATCAGCAGGAGCAGTTCGGTGTTGCGTCGCGGCTTTGCCACGGTCAGCAGTTGGCTCATTGTCCACCTCCGGGTATGCACGTGACTTGCGCGGTTGCCGTAGTGCCCGCTTGTGGAGTTGCTGTCCCACTTGGTTTAGCGGAGGCAGACGGGCTGGATGTTGGCGTGGCTGTTGCGGTTGATGGTGCGGAGCTGCTTGCGGGCGCGGACGTTGGCGCAAGATTGCACGGGGGTGTGCTGGTACCAGTACCCAACTGCAGATCGCTGATGATTTGTTCGGCGCTGTCCAAGGTGGAGGCTGGCACTGTCTGCGCAACCAGCTGTTGCGAATAGCTCGGCAAGGAATCAACATTAACGCCGGTTTCCCGGTACAGGTGTGAGAGCTGAATGGGGCCCAATGACTGGGAGACGCCCTGGAAGATGGCCACATTGCCGTTGGATTCGCCAACAAAGTACTGTGTTTGTGTCCATGCATAGGCGGCCCAGGAGCCTGCCACGATGGCCAGCGCCGTAAGTGCGCCGATAATGGCCCAAACCCATGGACGTTGACGGAGCCGCGGCAAGGAGACTTCCGTGTCCTCAACAAGAACCGGAGCTGTGTTGGTTTTGTGCGTGAGAACAGTTGCGGCGCGTTGGGTGGCTGGCTGCCGCGGAAGATGCGGGATCTTGCCCTCTGCATTGGCCGTCACTGCCGCGCCCACCAACTCATGCTCGCGCAGGGCCAGTTCCCGCCGGATTGCCGCGGCCCGGATATGTGTGTCAAGCGCAACCGCATCATCGGTGCTGGTTCCGGATTTTGTGCCGGCTGCCTCTTCCATGCCCGTGCCTGTGGAAGACGCGCCGATGCCTGCCTCACCGGGGGCCTCAAGGGCCGTGGAATCGTCAGCTTCCTGGCTTTGCGCCAGGGCTGCCGGTTGTTGCTCAGGTGAGTCGCCGGCGTCGTCTAGGTCAGTGTCATCCCCCGCCGATGCCGGCGCTGCCTCATCGTTGGCAGCCGTGGCGCCAACCGTGGACAGTGCTGCAGTGTCGGTGGTGTTTGAAACGCTTTCAACAACGTCGAAGACCACCACAGTGACGTTGTCCGGGGAACCGGCCGCCAGGGTCAGCTCGATCAAGGTATCCGCCGCTGTGGCCAGTGACTTGGTGTGCTTGATGACCTCTTCGACCATTTCGTGGCGAACAAAGTTCAGCCCGTCAGAGCACAGGAGCCAACGCTCACCGACCGTGACGTCGAAGTACTTTAAATCCAATTCAGGGGATGCATCGACATCGCCCAGCACGCGCATCAGCACGTTCTTGTGAGGGTGCACCTCGGCCTCGGCCTCGGTCATGCGCCCCTCATCGATCATGCGCTGCACAAAGGTGTGGTCGGTGCTCATCTGCTCGAAGGCGCCATCCTTGAGCCGGTAGGCGCGGGAATCGCCAATGTGCGCGTACGCCAGACGGTCACCGGACAGCAGCAGGGCAGTGACCGTGGTGCCCATGCCGGCAAGTTTGGGATTGACGTGGACAAGCTCTGAGAGCAGCGAGTTGGCGCTTTGGATCTCGTCGGCAAGATGGCTGCCAGCATCGCCGTCGTGGTGGTTGTGATCGAGATGGATCAAGTCCAGGACGGTGGAGGCGCTGGCCACATCGCCGCCGGCGTGACCGCCCATGCCGTCGGCAACTACGGCCAAGTACTTGCCTGCATACGCAGAGTCGTCATTCTTGGCTCGAACCATGCCCACATGTGATCGGGCGGCATAGCGCAGAATCAGTGGGTGTTTGGCCATACTCATGGCCTCAATTCGATGACCGTTTTGCCGATCCGCACCGGAACCCCGAGTTCCACAGGGAGTGCGCGTGTCAGCGCGGTGCCGCCCAAATAGGTCCCATTCGTGGAACCCAGATCTTCAATGAACCAGCGTGTGCCCTGCGGAAACAGGCGCGCATGGCGCCCTGAAGCGTAGTCATCCTCCAACACCAAGGTGGCTTCCTGCGCCCTGCCCAACAAGATGGGCGTGCCGTCCAGTTCCAAGGTGGTGCCGGCCAAAGGCCCTTCGGTGACCACCAATTGGCGGGCCTGAATCTTTGCTGGTGGGGCATCCTGAACCAGCTCCGGATGTTTCCGTGCCTGGCGGGCAGTGGGGGCACCAACTTTGGCTTTACGCCCAATCACCAGATCGCGTCGCATGGCCGCCACCACGGCAAACACCATGATCCACATCAAGACTAGGAAGCCGAACCGCATGATGGTGACTACAAGACTGAGATCGTTCATCCTTGAATACCGCCTCGGGCTGGCAAGATACGGAAAGTTATTTGGGTGTGCCCCATGGTGATGGTGGATCCGTCATGCAGCGGCGCCGTTCCGTTGACGCGGCGTCCGTCAACGTAGCTGCCGTTGGTTGAACCCAGATCAACGGCCGTTGTGGCGCTGCCTTGGGTGCGGATCTCCAAATGCTTGCGTGAGACGCCGGTGTCATCGATCAAGATGTCTGCATCAGTTGACCTGCCCAAAATAATGGACTTGGCATTGAGGGAGTACCGCTGGCCGTCAATGTCCAAAACTGGTTGCCCCTGGACGGGCGACGGCGCTGGCTGGCGTTGGTACACAGGCGCAGCAGCAGCAGGCTGTGCCGAGGCCGGATTCTGGCTGGGCCTTGCCGGCGGTCGGGACGGGCTGGCTGCAGGAACACTCGGGGCGCCGTATTCCTTCTCCGTCGCGGAAAGGACCTCAAATTGTCCCGCACGGAGCTCGGGAAGATGGTTGAAGGCGACCCGGACGGGCCCCTGCAACACATAGCCCTGACTGCGTGAGTGGTTAATGACCACGTCACACAATTCCTCGGCAAGGGTCACGCCCCAGGCGCGGGCCCGTTCAAAATCTGCATCGCCCAATTGAATGTTAAATACGTTGGGGGCCAAAGTTCGTCCCGCATCCAAGGTCATTGCCTTGTCGTCGAGTTCCCTGCGAAGGGCACTGGCCATCTCCACGGGCTGCAGCTGCTTCGAGCCGAGGGAGAAGGCGCCACGAACTGCCTTTTCAATGCCCTTTTCAACGTTGTCAAACAATCCCATGTGCTCTCCTCTCCTTTTTCTGTCTTGCCGACGCAGTGCGGCGGCAGCAAACTTGGCCGATATCAGCGCGTTGTAAGGGCGCGGATGCCGAGCTGCCCGCAGCGCGGTCAACCTGGTTCAAGCTTGATACTACTGCGCGAGTCTTGGAATATCCCCATTGCTGGCGGAGGATGTGGCGGATTTCCTACCAGGGTAGGGGTCAGGGCTCCTGCCGGAAAAGTCAGCAAAAAACCCTAGAAATAGGGAAATCTGGGGCCGTCAACTCCACGCGTAGCGGCGCCTGGACCCGCGTAGGGATGCTCGTTTTGTTATTTCCGAAAGTCTCCTATATGCTTGATCTCGCTGTTCCACTGAATGTTGAAAAACATTTGAGGGACTGCGAAAAACGCGCGAGTGGCGGAACGGCAGACGCGCTGGCTTCAGGTGCCAGTGTCCGAAAGGGCGTGGGGGTTCAAATCCCCCCTCGCGCACGTTTTTGATAAAGAATCCCCGGTGGAACCAATGGTTCCGCTGGGGATTTTTTGTTGTGCCCTGTTCCCGCCCCGATCCACACCGCACTATATAGGCGGCCTTATATAGGTGCACGCAAGAGGCAGTTCCACGTGCGGGCATCGACTCCACCCCTGCGCCATGAATGAGTGCAGTGTAGCCAGGGCTGGATGGGTGGTGCCACCCATCTGAGGGCAGCAACAGTCTTAGGGCTGCAACAGTCTTAGCCTGGCGCGAACCCTCCCCTTCGCGCCGCTCAGCCACTAGGCTCGGGGAATGAAGAAACTATTGATAGGCATTGGCGTCCAGCTGGGCAGTTCGGCCGTGGCCATTATTCTTGCAGCGTTGTTCCTGCCGGGGTTCCATCTGCGGTTCTCGGGGTTCCTCACGGCCATCATCGTCTTCACCATTGCGCAGTCCTTGCTGGTGGGGCTCGTGGCCAAGCTGGCCACTAAGTACACGCCAGCGCTTGCCGGTATTGCATCGTTGATCTCAACCTTTCTGGCGCTCCTCATTGCCAACTTCGGCTTTGGCGGCATCAACGTCCGCGGATTCTTTACCTGGATTATCGCTGCTGTCATCATCTGGGCAGTGACAGGTCTTTGTGCGGTCCTGGTGCCCAAGTACGTGCTGAAGGAATCCGCAGCCAGTTAGAGGGCTCTCTCCGGCGGTTGCTTCGCTGGGCTGCTTGGCTGGAGGGGTTCTGTGGTTTGCGTGTTCGCCAAAAGGTGTGTATTGTTTTTCGAGTTGCCCCGCTCGTTGGGGGAACGAAAAACCCCCAACAAGGTCCCGGTTTTGCCGGTGTTTTGTGGTGTTTTGATTGGTTGGTTCGCTGTTTGGTGGATTTGCTTTTCGGAATCATTGTGGGTAAGCTTGAAAAGTTGCCTCGGCACTGATCATTGCGGACGAGTTTGAGTTCGGGTGTGTTGGCTGGGTGTGGTTGTTGTTTGAGAACTCAATAGTGTGCCAAGTTTTATTGATACCAATTTATTTATATTGAATTGGTTATTTGGTTGGTTGTTGCCGC
>NZ_JBTNDR010000031.1:0-48567 GCF_054510895.1 Arthrobacter sp. HLT1-20
TAGCCAGCACAACCACCACACCCGGACGGCACCCACCCGACGGCCCCCAACAAAGAAAGTTGGGAGCCGCATACCTACGCCCCTTGACAAACCTTCCGACATATCAGCGTCGGAAGAGGGAAGCGGAAGGGTCGGCGCCTGCCTGGGCTAGTTCAACCGCGTCGGCCGACTCAGCTTGCTCAACTGCCTCGGCTAGTTCAACCGCCTCAACTTGCTCAACTGCCTCAACTCGTCCACCCGACTCAGCTTGCTCGGCCGCTCGGCCGCCTCAACTTGTTCAACCGACGGACTAGCTGGCGGGCTCCAGCCGGATGAGCACCGACTTGGAGGTGGGGGTGCCGCTGATATCGGCCGTGGAATCGAGCGGCACCAGGACGTTGGTCTCCGGGTAGTAGGCCGCGGCGCAGCCCACCGGGGTGGAGTAGGCCACCACCCGGAAGTCGGGGGCCCGGCGGTCAACGCCGTCCTTCCATTCCGAGACCAGATCCACCATGGCGCCGTCGGCAATTCCCAGGGAATCCAGGTCCTTTTGGTTCACAAAGACCACCCGGCGCCCATTCTTAATGCCGCGGTACCGATCATCCTTGCCGTAGATGGTGGTGTTGTACTGGTCGTGGGAGCGCAGGGTCTGCAGGAGCAGCCGGCCAGCCGGGACCTTGGGATACTCCAGTAGATTGGCGGTGAAGTGGGCCAACCCCGACGCGGTATTAAAGGAGCGGGAGTCGCGCGGACCGTGCGGCAAAACAAACCCGCCAGGCTGCTCAATCTTGACCTCAAAATCCTCAAAGCCTGGCACGACGGCGGCAATGTGCTGCCGGATCAGGGCGTAGTCCCCGGCCAGTGCGGTCCAGTCGGCGAGGGGCGAGCCGGGGCGGGTGCCGCCGTCGTCCGTCTCAAAAAGCAGCGCGGCGAGTCGGCACACAATGGCCACCTCGGAGAGCAGATTGTTCGACGCCGGGGCCAGCCGCCCGCGCGAGGCGTGCACGGCGCTCATGGAGTCCTCAACCGTGACGCGTTGGTCGCCGCCGGCCTGGGCGTCACGCTCGGTGCGGCCCAGCGTGGGCAGAATCAGTGCCTGCTTGCCCGTGACCAGGTGCGACTTGTTCAGCTTGGTGGAAATTTGCACTGTCAGTGACAGGTTGCCCAGCGCCTTTTCGGTGACGGACGAGTCCGGGGTGGCGCGCACAAAATTGCCGCCCATCCCCACGAAGACCCCGGCCTTGCCGTCTCGCATGGCCTCGATGGCAGCCACGGTGTCAAAGCCGTGGGCGCGTGGTGCGGCGAAGGAGAACTCGGCGTCGAGTGCGTCGAGGAATTTTCCGGGCATGCGCTCAAAAATGCCCATGGTCCGGTCGCCCTGGACATTGGAATGGCCGCGGACCGGGCACACGCCGGCGCCGGGCTTGCCAATGTTGCCCTGCAGGAGCAGCAGATTGACCACATCGCGGAGCATGGCCACGGAATGCTTGTGCTGGGTCAGGCCCATGGCCCAGCACACAACTGTGGCCTTGGCTGCCAGCAACCGCGCGCCGGTGGCCCGGATCTGTTCCTCGCTCAGGCCTGAAGCGGTGACAATTTCCGCCCAGGTCACGGCTTCGAGCTGCGCCAGGTAGTCGCCAAGGCCTGTTGTGTGGGCATCGATGAAGGCGGTGTCAAACACCCGGCCGGCGTGCTCGGAGCCTGGCCGGCGTTGTTCCTCCAACAGGAATTTGCCCAAACCCTGAAACAAGGCCTGGTCCCCGCCGAGCTTGATCTGCAGGAAGTCGTCGGCGAGGGCCGTGCCCCCGCCCACCAGGCCGCGCACGGTTTGCGGGTTTTCAAAGCGCATCAGCCCTGCCTCGGGGAGCGGGTTGATCGCCACTATGGCGGCCCCGTTCTTCTTGGCCTTTTCTAAGGCGGAGAGCATGCGGGGGTGGTTGGTGCCAGGGTTTTGCCCGGCGACCAAGATCAACTCGGCCTGGTAAATGTCCTCCAGCGAGACCGACCCCTTGCCAATCCCGATGGTTTCCGTCAAGGCCGATCCGCTGGATTCATGGCACATGTTGGAACAGTCGGGCAGGTTGTTGGTGCCCAGGCCGCGCACCATGAGCTGATACAAAAACGCAGCCTCGTTGGAGGTGCGGCCGGAGGTGTAGAAAATGGCCTCATTGGGATCCTTGAGTGCCTTGAGTTCGTCGGCGAGCAGCCCCAGTGCCCGGTCCCAGGTAACGGGCACATAGTGCTCGCTGCCCTCCGCCAGGTACATCGGATCGGTGAGCCGGCCCTGCTGGCCCAGCCGGAAATCGTCCCACTGGTGCAGTTCGCTGACGCTGTGTTCGGCGAAGAATTGCGGCGGAACGCGCCGCTTGGTGGCCTCTTCGGCGACAGCCTTGGCGCCGTTCTCGCAAAACTCGGCCTTGTGCCGTTTGTCTTCCTCCGGCCAGGCACAGCCTGGGCAGTCGAAGCCGTCCTTTTGATTGATTTTCAGCAGCGCCTGGGCGCTTCGAAATGGCCCCATCTGCTTCAAGGAGACCTCCAAGGCGTGCACCACGCCGGGGATGCCCACCGCCTTCTTCTGCACGCCGCCAACGCGCAGTTGTGCCTCGTCAATGTTTTCCTGGGGCGCTTTGCTGGCCATGAGGGTCCCTTCACCGTGGAGCATCTAGTCTGATCTTAGACGTTATTGCTTTTTGGAGGATGGAATGGGACGACTAGTCCAACGGGTCAAGGCCACCAGAATTGATATTGCCGGCGGCCGCAGGGTGGTGCGTGAGGAAGCCCTTGCCGTGGAGGAGCCGTTGGAGATTCGGCTGGGGCATGATTCCTTCAGCGTCACCATGCGAACACCGGGCGACGACTTTGATTTGGTGGCCGGCTTCCTGGTCTCCGAGGGCATTATCTTTGAGCCCGAACAGCTCATTTCGCTGAGGTTTTGCGCCGGCGAGGACGAGAACGGCGTGCAGACCTTCAACGTTGTTGAAGCCCAGCTGCGCCCCGACGTGGCCATGCCGCTGCCGGCAGCCCAACGCCATGTGACAACCTCCAGCGCCTGCGGGATCTGCGGCACCGCGTCCATCGATGCCGTCCGGAAGTCCTCACACCACGGCATGGCCGTTGCTGTTGCGGAGCCACTGATTTCTGCCGGCGTGCTGGCCGGGCTGCCGGACACCCTGCGTGAGCAGCAGAAATTGTTTGAAAAGACGGGCGGCGTCCACGCGGCAGGCCTGTTCGCGCCCGACGGCGAGCTCCTCTCCGTCCGCGAGGACGTGGGGCGGCACAACGCCGTGGATAAGGTCATTGGCGCAGCGTTCCGAGACAAGCAACTGCCCCTCTCCAACACCATCTTGCAGGTGTCCGGGCGGGCCTCATTCGAGCTGGTTCAAAAGGCGGCGATGGCGGGCGTTCCGGTGCTCGCGGCCGTGAGCGCGCCATCATCCCTGGCCGTGGAACTGGCGCACAGTGCCGGGGTGACGCTTGTGGGATTCAGCCGTGGCAACGCCCTGAACGTTTACACGCACGCGGGGCGGATCGCTTAGGCAAGGACGCCACCCACCCCTCCCGGATCTTTGACGCAGTTATTGCATCAAAACGGCGAAAGTAAGCGCCTTCCAAGGCAACAACCGCGTCATAGACCCGGGGGTGGGGCTAGATTTCGTGCAGGAGCCGGCGAATGAACTGCTGGGTTCGTTCTTCTTGCGGGTTGCGCAGCACCTGGCTGGCCGGTCCGCGCTCCACCACCACGCCGCCGTCCATGAAGACGACCTCGTCGGCCGTTTGGCGGGCAAAGGCCAACTCATGGGTCACGATGACCATGGT
The DNA here is from genome assembly GCF_054510895.1 of Arthrobacter sp. HLT1-20. NCBI lineage: Bacteria > Bacillati > Actinomycetota > Actinomycetes > Micrococcales > Micrococcaceae > Arthrobacter > Arthrobacter sp. HLT1-20. Next base: position 3,796 of record NZ_JBTNDR010000031.1, read on the forward strand.
CCAGCCCTCGTCCGCCAGCTCCTTGATGACGGCCAGAACGTCGTCCACCAGCTCCGGGTCAAGGGCCGAGGTGGGCTCGTCGAAGAGCAACAGCTGCGGCTTCAGCGCCAGCGCCCGGACAATGCCCACACGCTGCTGTTGCCCGCCGGAGAGCTCAAAGGGGTAGGAATCGCGTTTCTCGAACAGGCCCACGCGCCTGAGCAGGGCATCGGCCTCCGCCACAACCTCTGCCCGCGCACGCTTTTGTACCCGCACCGGGCCCTCGGTGACGTTTTGCAGCACGGTCATGTGCGGGAACAGGTTGTAGTGCTGGAACACCATGGCGCTGCGGTCGCGCAGCGCGGCGACCTCCTTGGGGCTGACTTTGGCGCCGAAGTCAAGGGTCAGCGACGGCCGTTGAGGTTCGACGCCGGTGCTGACGCCGGCACTGGCGTTGGCGGCACCGGAGCCGCCGCTGGCACCCACGGTGACGGATCCGGCGTCGGGCATCTCCAAACCATTGAGCGAGCGCAGTACGGTAGTCTTGCCGGAACCCGAGGGGCCGATCAGGGCCACCACCTTGCCGCGGGGCACCTCAAGGTCAATGCCGCGCAACACAGTGTTGCTGCCGAAGGACTTGCTCAATCCGCGAACCTGAAGAACTGTTTCAGTGGGCGACATAACGGTCCAACCTCTTTTCCACGCGTGTCTGGGCGGCGGACAAAACCAGGCAGATCAGCCAGTAGATCATGGCCGCCTCAATGTAGAGCAACATGAATTCCTGGCTGAAGGCCGCGATCTGCTGGGCCACCTTGAACATTTCGGTGACGAGGATCAAGGACGCCAGCGAGGTGTCCTTGACGAGTGAAATGAACGTGTTGGACAGCGGCGGCACCGAAACGCGTGCGGCCTGCGGCAGGATGATGCGCAGCAGTGTCTGGTTGCGCGACATGCCGATCATGTGCCCGGCCTCCCACTGCCCCTGGGGCACCGAAAGGATGGCTGCGCGAATGACCTCGGCGGCGTAACCGCCCACATTGAGCGAGAAGGCGATGATGGCGCTGGGCCAGGGATCGATCTTCACGCCCACGGCGGGCAGCCCGTAAAAGATCACGAACAGCTGAACCAGCAGGGGAGTGCCGCGGATGAGCGAGACATAGACCCGGCCCACGCCGTTGGCCAGCTTGTTGGTGCTGATGCGCATCACCGCCACGACAAGGGCAATGAGCAGGCCCAGCGCAAATGAGGCCAGCGCCAGCGGAATAGTGCCTTGGATGGCCCCCAAAAGGAGGGGTCCAAGGGAACTCCAAAACAAATTAAAGTCCATGGCTGAACTCTAGCCCGTGGCCACGACGCCGGTCTGCTGGGGTACGGCGCCGCGCCGGGCTACTTGCTGACATCCTGGCCGAAGTACTTTTCGCTCAACGTGGCCAACGTGCCGTCAGTCGTGAGATCGGCCAGGGCCGTATTGACTGCTGTGGTCAAGGCCACCGAACCCTTGCGGAAGGCAAAGACAGATTCGGAGGATTCCTTGGTGGTGGCGGCAATCTTCAGCCCCGAGTTGGGGTTGGTCACCTGGTAGTCCAGGAAGGTCAGCTTGTCATTGACGATGGCGTTGACGCGGTCATCCTTGAGCAGCGTCACCGATTGTGCCCAGCCCTCCACGGCCTCCACCTTGGCGCCGCTTTCGGTGGCCAGGGTGTACCAGTTGCTGGTCAGTGACTGGGCTGTGGTCTTGCCCTTTAGGTCAGCAAAAGAGTTGATGTTGGTGGTGCCGTCCTTGACCACAATGACACCCTGCGACACCGTGTAGGGAGTGGACAGCTCGTACTTTTCCTGGCGCGTGGGGTTCGCGGAGACCTGGTTGGCGATGGCGTCGAAACGCTTGGCCTCCAGCCCGGCAAAGATGGAATCAAACTGGGTTTCTTCGAACTTGGCCTTGACGCCCAGCTTGGCAGCGACAGCCGTGGCAACCTCGACGTCGTACCCGGTGAGCGCGCCGGCGCCACCCTCGTGGAAGGAGAACGGCTTATAGGTGCCCTCCGTGGCGAACACGATCTCGCCGGCATCCTTGACCTGGCTCAGCGAGGTGTCGCCGCCGGAAGCGCTGGCGCCAGTGGTTGCCGCGCCGCCGCAGGCAGCGAGGGCAATCGATGCTGCAGCGAGTAAGCCAACGAGTCCAAAGCTCCGACGATTCATTTCTATGTTCCTTTGCTGTGCAGGTTCGAGTGCCCGCGAAGTTGTTGGGCCACGGACGGCCCATAAGTGGACGCTACCATTGCTAAACCTCAAAACAAGAGGCAATATTTCATCATGTTACGTGATTGTTAAGAACGTGAATTGACTCACAGTGACTATTTGAGGTAGCCGGTGACAAGGCAGGTTTCCTGCGGCCTGCAGACTGGGCGGAATGTTCGGCGGAATCACGGAGCCGGGAATTCCCTTGGCGCCGCATGGAGGATTAGGCTGGTAGCTTGCCCTCTTAAGGATTAAGGACTACACGCATGAGTATGGAAGGCGCCGCCTGGAGCTCACTATGGAGTTCCATGCGCTCGGACAAGAGCAATGGCGGAATCTCGGAAGACACCTTGCGCCGGACTATCCGCTTCGCCAAGCCGTATAGCCGGAAACTGCTGATCTTTGTGGTTCTGTCAGTATTTTCGGCGGCGCTGGCCGTGGCGACGCCGGTGCTTGCCGGCCAGGTGGTCGATGCGATCGTGGCCAAGACCGCCGTCGACGTGGTGGTGCGGCTGGCCGTCCTGATTGCCATTGTGGCGGTTTTGGACGCCGGGCTGTCCCTGGTGATTCGGTGGATCTCGGCGAACCTGGGTGAAAGCGTCATCCTGGATCTGCGCACGGCCGTTTTTGACCATGTACAGCGCATGCCCATTGCGTTCTTCACCAGGACCCGCACGGGCGCCCTGGTGAGCCGGCTCAACAATGACGTGATCGGCGCCCAGCAGGCGTTCTCCGGCACCCTTTCCGGCATTGTGTCCAACTCGGTGCAGCTGGTTTTGACCTTGATTGTCATGCTGAACACCTCTTGGCTGGTGACCCTGCTGGCGCTGGTGCTGCTGCCCATTTTCCTGATGCCGGCCCGCCGTTTTGGCCGCCGCCTGGCCGGGCTGCGCCGTGAAGCGGCGGACCTGAATGCCGACATGAGCACCCAGATGACGGAGCGGTTCTCCGCCCCTGGCGCCACGCTGGTGAAGCTGTTTGGCCGCCCCGCGGAGGAATCACGCGAATTTGCTGCCCGCGCCAACCGGGTCCGCGACATTGGTGTGCGCACGGCCGTCATGCAGTTCGTGTTCTTCACGGCGCTCATGCTGGTTTCTTCCCTGGCGCTTGCGCTCGTGTATGGCCTGGGCGGCACCCTCGCCATCGATGGGGCACTCAACGCGGGCGACGTCGTCGTGCTGGCCCTGCTGCTGACCCGCCTCTACGCTCCGCTCACCGCCCTAGCCAACGCCCGGGTGGACATCATGAGCGCGCTGGTCAGCTTTGACAGGGTGTTTGAGATCCTTGATTTGACGCCGCTAATTGCCGAAAAGCCCACGGCCTCCTCGGTTCCCGCCGGGCCGCTGAGCATTGAATTCTCCGACGTGACGTTCGCCTACCCGTCAGCAGACAAGGTTTCGCTGGCTTCGTTGGAGGACGTGGCCGTGTTGGACACTCGCGGCGGAGAGCAGGTCCTGCATGGGATTTCCTTCCGCGCCGAGCCGGGACAGACCATTGCCCTGGTGGGGTCCTCGGGCGCCGGCAAGTCGACCATTGCGCAACTGCTTTCGCGCCTGTACGACGTCGATTCCGGCACCGTGCGCATTGGCGGCGTGGACGTGCGTGACCTCACCTTTGACGGTCTCCGCGCCGGGGTGGGCATGGTCACCCAGGACGGGCACCTGTTCCACGAATCGATCCGCTCCAATCTGCGCCTGGCCAAGCCCACGGCAACGGATGCGGAAATTTGGGACGTGCTGAAGAGGGCGCGTCTCTCGGCGTTCGCGGAGGCGCTGCCGGACGGGCTGGACACAGTGGTGGGGGAGCGCGGCTACCGGCTTTCCGGTGGTGAGCGCCAGCGACTGACCATTGCCCGACTGCTGTTGGTGCAGCCCGCCGTGGTGATTTTGGACGAGGCCACCGCCGCCCTGGACTCCACGAACGAGGTTGCCGTTCAGGCCGCCTTGGGCGAAGCTCTGGAAGGGCGCACAGCGTTGGTCATTGCGCACCGGCTCTCCACGATTCGGTCCGCGGACGCCATTTTGGTGTTGGAAGCGGGGCGCATCGTGGAGCAGGGCACCCACGACGAGCTGATCGTCCGCGGCGGACGCTACGCCGAACTGCACGAAACCCAGTTTGCCCAAGCTGTGGCCGCGGTGGCAGAGGCCGAGGAGAAATAGCGGCGCCCCGCGCTCCCCGACAGTGAACTGACCCGCAGAAAACGCCGAAAAAACGCGAAAATTCGCGATTTTTCGGCGTTTTCTGCGGGTCAGTTTTGGTTCTATTGTCAGTTGCTGTTCAAGCGGGGGAGGACGAACTCGGTTAACAGCGGTGCCAGGTCGTCAAAGTCCGCAGCTCCCGCAACATCCATCCAGCGCAGCTCAGCAATTTCGGCCGTGGGATGGATGGCGGCCGCATCCCAGCTGCCTGGCGCCGTGAAGACAGTGGCCTCGATGTCGGTGTTGGATTCGTTGGCGGCCGTGCCGTGCCAAACACCCATGAGTTCCAGGGCGGCCGCGTCAATATCGATGCCCACTTCCTCAGCCAATTCGCGGACGGCTGCCTGGGCCGCGCTCTCGCCGGGCTCCGGCTTGCCGCCGGGATGCATGAACTTGGCTGTGCCGGCCTTGCGGACCGTCAGCAGCCTGCCGGCGGGGTCGTAGACGCAAACTGCTGAAACCTTCAGAACATTCTTCACGCCTTCGATCCTAACGAACGCCGCAGCCCAAAAATCTCGCCCGTCCCGCCTGCCTGCCTGCTGAACGTACAGTTAATGCCGATGTTGCGCTTCCGGATCGGCATTAACTGTACGTTCAGCAGGCAGGACAGGCAGCAGGCAGGACGGCGGGGCCATCAGCGTGGTGGCGGGCGGCTTAGCGCAGTGCTCCGCGGCGTCCGTCGAGGGCCAGCAACATCAAGGCCAGCAGGATGGGCCCGTACGTCAGCAGGGACGACCAGCCGAGTGTTTCGCCCAAAATCCAGGAAACGGCAACGAGCAGCACGGGTTCCACGTAGCTGAGCAGGCCAAACAGGGACAGCGGCAGCCACTTGCTGGCCAGGAGGTAGAGGGCCATGGCGATCCCGCCCAGCACCCCGATGGCCCAGGCCACCCAAATGCCGTCAAGGTTTCCCGGCCCGCCGGCAGAAAAACCGTGTGGTCCGGTCAGGATGAAATAGAGGCCCAGTGGCAACAGGAACAGGAGTTCGGCGGCAAAAGCTGGCAGGTTGTCGAAGCCGATCTTGCGCCGCAGAACAAAGTACACGGGGTAGCCCAGGCAAACCACCACTGTGGGCCAGGCCAGGCCGCCGGCCGCCAACGCTTCATGGGCCACACCCAATGCGGCAGCGCCGACGGCAAGTGTGCGCAGCACGCTGAGCTTGTCGGCAAAGAACACCCGGCCGGCCAGCACCATGGTCAGCGGCAGCAGGAAGTAGCCGAAGGACACTGACAGCGCCATGTTGTTCAGTGGCGCCCACATAAATAGCCACAGCTGCACACCCACCAGCGATGCCGCCAGGGCGCCCAGCAGCAGGAGAGCCGGACGACGTCGAACACGCGTCAGCAGGGTGCCGATCTCGGCACGGGCCGAGCCAAGAAACGGCAGGATGCAGGCGAGCGTGGCGAGAGTCAGCACAATGCGCCAACCAAAGATTTCTTCGGCACCCCAGTCGGGCAGGAGACCGGCGAGGAGGAAGATCACGGCAAACAGGACCGATGCCGTGATGGAGACTGTCACTCCGCGTGCAGCTGTGCCAGCGCCCATTGCACGATCCTCACCGTTCACAGCCGCAAGGAAACTGGCCGCTCAAAAACCAGCGCCAGCATGGGCCTTGCGGGAGAAAAGAGTGCCCCCGCCGGGGATCGAACCCGGATTTGCCCTTTAGGAGAGGGCTGTCTTATCCATTGGACTACAGAGGCGCGTCACCAAGCCTAGCGGAACTGGCAAGCAAGCAAAAAACGAGTGTCGCTCAGGTGCCTATTGGTCTGCGGTGGGAACGGCCTTTTTCTTCCGGCCCAGGAACAATGCCACACCCAGTCCGGCCATGGAGAGCACCAGCAGGAACCAGCTTGCACTGACCAAGGCCGAGGCCAGCGACACAGCTGAGGGATCAAGTTTTTCGGCGCCGAGCATGTTGTCAATGGCGATGTTGGCCCACAGCTGGACCACTGCAAACAGGATGGGGAACACCCACAACACGCGGCGCACGGACTTTTGTGCCACGTTGATGGCAATCAACGTCAGGGCGCTGAGGGCAAACACTAGCGGGAACAGGGTTCCGGCGGTCTTGTGGACAAATTGCAGCTGGCCCATGGCGTCGGAATCCATGCCCGCCCGCAACGCCTCAATGTGGGCAACGTCAAAGCCGAAAATCATGGAATCGGGCATGGCCAGGCCGCCGGACAGGTCTGTCATCTGGTTCAACGTCAGTAAATGGAAGTACCAGAACAGGAACAAACTCGCCACGGAGCCGGCAATCAGCAGCAGATTCGCGTTGTTCTGCGCCTTCTGCGGCGAACGCGCGGTGCTGGAATTAATCACGGGGACGCTGGACGGAGTAGCGGCCTCGCCGTGTTTAGCGGCACGTTGAGCGGGAGTTTTAGCCATGAAACCATTATCGCCCAGATTAGGCTGGTGCCATGGCAACCGAACTGGACCCCGCGCTCAACGACATCGAATTGGCGTCGAAGTTGCTGCGCCACGCGGCAACGCTGGCCCACTCCATCCGCGCCGAAGGCTTGAATGAGTTGCGCGACGGCGGCCGGATCAAGAGCAACGCCTCCGACTTTGTCACTGCCGCCGATCTGGCCGCGGAGGACTACATCCTCACCCAATTGCGCCGCGCCCGCCCCAACGATTCCATTGTGGGCGAGGAAGGTGCCAGCTTTACCGGCACCTCCGGCCGCGTCTGGGTCATCGACCCGGTGGATGGAACCTTCAACTTCGCCAGCGGATCCGCGTACTGGTGCGCGGCCCTTGCCCTAGCCCGGCCGCCTGCCCATTCAAGTACGACGCCGGACACGCTCAGTGACGCTGAGGTGCTGGTGGGTGCTGTCTACCAACACCAGGAAGACAAGCTGTGGCTGGGCGGCTCGGCCTGCCCCGCAACCCTCAACGGCCAAGCCATACACGTTGATGAACGCCACGGGCTGGCTGAACTCTCCGCGGGCACCTACCTGCACCCCACCTGGCTGGCACAACCCAGGGCAGCCGTGCCCTGGCAGCAGGCGGCGGAGCTCCCGGCCACGCTGCGCATGCTCGGATCGGGATCCTGCGAGCTGGCCCGGGTGGCCCAGGGGGAGTTGGGTGTGTGGTTCCAGCACAGTTGCCCGTCCTGGGACTGGCTCCCGGGCAAGGGGATCGTTGCGGCGGCAGGCGGGGACACCGGCGTCGTCCGCGTCAATGGTCTTGACTGGTTCATGGCGGGGCCGGCTGCGGCAGTGGCCCAGCTCAGGGCTGCGCTGGAATCGGGTGTGCTCTAACGGACCCGTGTGGGAGCGGCTGGGGATGAGGAGCTGTGGGCGGGCGTGGGATTGTCAGCGGGGGCAACTAGACTGGATGTCACCATGGATATGTTGTTTGACCCTTACCCGCAAAAGCCCAAATCTACGCCCGGCATTGGTGCCGGGCTGCCCGTGTGGCAGCCCTTTGAGCAGGACGATCCCGGTGCTGACGCGCCCGAATTTGGTGACGCGGGGTTGCCAACACCGCCCCAGCCATTCCCGAACGATGACCAGCGCGATGACCCGAACGATGCCCAGCGCGATGAGCGCTACGGTGCCGCACCCGTTGCTGCTGCCCGGCAGTGGCCGGATCCGGACGGGCTGCTTGAGGGTATGAATCCGCAGCAGGAAGCCGCCGTGGTGCACACCGGCGCGCCCCTGTTGATCGTGGCGGGTGCTGGCTCGGGCAAGACCCGGGTGCTCAGCCACAGGATCGCATATTTGCTGGCCACGGGCCAGGCGCATCCGGGCCAAATCTTGGCCATCACCTTCACCAACAAGGCCGCGGCGGAAATGCGTGAGCGCATTGAGGCGCTTATTGGTGACGCCGCGAAGTCCATGTGGATCTCCACCTTCCACTCCTCGTGCGTGCGGATTTTGCGCCGCGAGGCGAAGGTCATTGGGCTGAACTCCAACTTCTCGATCTACGATTCGGCGGATTCGCTGCGCCTGATCACGCTGGTGGCCAAGGGCCTGGAGCTGGATCCGAAGAAGTTTGCGCCCAAGGCCATGATGCACAAGATCTCGGCGTTGAAGAATGAGCTCATCGATGAGGATGAGAACTCCATGAACACCAACTTCAACGAGCCCTTCGCCGCCGCCGTGGCGGAGGTCTACAAGGGCTATGCGCAGCGCCTGCGCCAGGCCAACGCCATGGACTTCGACGATCTCATTGCCCAGACCGTCTACATGTTCCGGGCCTTCCCCGGCGTTGCCGAATACTACCGGCGCCGTTTCCGCCACGTCCTGGTGGATGAGTACCAGGACACCAACCATGCGCAATACGCGCTGGTCAAGGAAATTGTGGGCACCGATGCCGCCGATGCCAGCGGCATTGCCCCGGCCGAGCTGACGGTGGTGGGCGACTCCGACCAGTCCATCTATGCCTTCCGCGGCGCCGACATCCGCAACATTGTGGAGTTTGAGCAGGACTACCCGTCCGCGGACACCATCAAGCTGGAGCAGAACTACCGTTCCACCCAGAACATTCTCAGCGCCGCCAACGCCGTGATCTCCCGGAACCCGAACCGCCGCGAGAAGCGGCTGTGGACGGCCGAGGGCGACGGCGAGAAGATCGTGGGCTACGTGGCCGAGTCCGAGCACGAGGAAGCCCGCTTCATCGCCAAGGAGATTGACCGGCTCCAGGACGAGACGGACATCCGTCCCGGCGATGTGGCCATTTTCTACCGCACCAACGCCCAGTCCCGTGCCATCGAGGACATCCTGGTCCGCGTGGGCCTGCCGTACCGCGTGGTGGGCGGCACGCGTTTCTACGAGCGCAAGGAGATCAAGGACGCCCTGGCCTACCTGCGCGCCCTGGTTAACCCGGACGACGACGTGAACTTGCGCAGGATTCTCAACGAACCCAAGCGCGGGATCGGTGACCGCGCGGAGGGCGCTGTGGCGGCCTTGGCCGAACGGGAACGAATCTCCTTCTCCGCCGCCCTGGCCCGGGCCGAGGAAGCGCCCGGCATCGCCTCCCGCTCCCTCAACGCGGTCAATGCGTTCGCGAAAATGATGGCGGACCTGGGCGAGGTGGCGGCCACCGGCAGCCCGGCCACGGCTCTGGAAGCTGTTCTGGAGCAGAGCGGCTACTTGGCGGCCCTGCGCAACAGCACCGATCCGCAGGATGAGTCCCGCGTGGAAAACCTGGCCGAGCTGCTCGCCGTCGTGCGTGAATTTGGGCAGGAAAATCCCGAAGGCACCCTGGGCGAGTTCCTGGAGCAGGTATCGCTGGTGGCTGATGCCGACCAGATCCCCGACGCCCCCGGCGGCTCCGAGGCGGAGGCGGCTGCCGCGGTGGCCGAGGCAAAGCGGCTGGGTGTTGTCACACTGATGACGCTGCACACGGCCAAGGGCCTGGAATTCCCGGTGGTGTTCCTGACCGGCATGGAACACGGTTTGTTCCCGCATTCGCGCTCGGCAACTGATCCCAAAGAGCTCGCGGAGGAGCGGCGTTTGGCCTATGTAGGCCTGACTCGCGCCCGCAAGCGCCTGTACCTGACACGCTCCGAGGTGCGCAGCCTGTGGGGGCAGAGCCAGTACAACCCGCCCAGCCAGTTCATCGACGAGGTTCCGGCGGAACTCATCGAGTGGAAGCGCGAAGGCACGGCACGGGTTGCCCCGCCAGCAGGAGACTTTGGCAGCAGCCGCTACTCGGGCTCGTCCTGGGGTGCCGGCTCTGCCGTGGGTGGCCGGGATTCCGGCATCCTGCCGCCCAGCATTTCCGCCCGCACGGCGGCCGGGAGGGTCCAGCCGCAAAAGGAAGTGATCTCCGTCAGCGTGGGGGACAAGGTCAACCACACCTCCTTTGGCGACGGCACTGTCCTGGAAGTCACCGGGGTAGGGGACAAAACCGTGGCCAAGGTGCGCTTCAGCATTGGTGAGAAGCGGCTCCTGCTGCGGTACGCGCCCGTGGTGAAGCTCGAATAGGGGACCCAGGTCTATAGTTGGTGGGTTGATACGCCGCATAGGCTGATTGAAAATAACCAAATAACCGCAAGGAACGTCATGGTCTCGCGTCTCCGCACCACCTCCGTCATGGGCATTTTGCTGGCCCTGCTGCTAAGCCTCACATCGGTGGGGGTGGTCGCCTTGCCTGCGCAGGCCGACAGTAGCTCCTCAGCCGTAACCATCACCTCGGCCTCGCCGACCGCGAAGCGTCTGAATCCGGGAACCTGCACAGTTTCTGGCACCACAGCGCATTACAGCGCAGTCAAGGTTGGTTTCACCTATGAGGGCGGTGGAAGCGGGCAGGTGAACTTTTCGCTGAACATCAAGAGTTCAGCTGCTGTGACAGGAATGCTGTATCAGGGATCTTTCTCGCCAACGGATCCAGGTACCAATTGCTATGACGTCGGGTGGAGCCAGCAGGCCGGGGTAGAAAAAATCACCACTTTTGGGTTTAGCGATGGCGAAATGGCAGGCTTCCCGGTTACGCCTTGGTATCTGGTCTTGGCCAGTGACAGCCCTGGGGCCGGAGTCAGTGCCACGGTTTCCCTCACCTCCAACAGAGGCACGGTTTCCCTGGAGCCGGTGGCCCCCGAGGCGGCCCCTCCGGCCATCACCACCACTTCGCTTCCGCAGGGCGCGTATGGAACTGCGTACAGCAGCGCAGTTGCCGCGAGTGGCGGAACAACGCCCCTGAGCTTCAGCGCCACGGGGCTTCCCGCCGGGCTCAGCATGTCCGCGGCCGGAGTCATCTCGGGAACGCCCACGAACTCCGGGCCGTTTACAGTAGCCGTGACAGTCACCGATGCACAGGGCAGGACCGCCACCAAGAGCCTGGGGGTGGGCATTGCGGCCCCCTCCATTGTTGTTGCGCCCGCCTCCTTGCTGGCCGCACGGGTTGGGGTGCAATATAGCCAAGGAATCTCGGCATCTGGGGCCATTGGCCCGTACAGCTACGCGGTGACAGCAGGTGCCCTGCCCGCTGGCTTGAGCGTGAGCTCCGCTGGAGTCCTCAGCGGCAGGGCCACTGCTGGTGGCACGTTCAACTTCACTGTCAGGGCCACCGATGCCAATGGTTTCAGCGGCGCTCGGGCCTATTCTCTGACGGTGCTTGCCGCAAACGTCTCCGTTTCGCCGACAACCCTGCCAGCCATGCAAGCCCTTGAACCCTTTACTGCAACACTCGCTGGGTTGAACGGAACAGCTCCTTACTCGTATTCCATCTCTGCAGGAAGTCTGCCCGCGGGGCTTGCTTTTTCCAGCGGCGGAGTTTTTTCCGGAATGCCCACGACTGCCGGTGCGTACTCATTTACCGTGCAGGCCACGGACAGCAGCACAGGCGCCGGCCCGTACGCGGGTACCAGGACGTATAGCGGCACAATTGCTGAACCTCAACTTCCCGTTATCCTCCCCAGGCAGCTGCCCAGCGGTGTGGTGGGGATACCGTACTCGCTGCAATTGACTGGTGCGAACGGGGTGGGGCCTTTTACCTTCGAGCTGGCCTCGGGTGCTTGGCCTGCCGGTATCACCATGACCAGCGATGGCTTGATTTCGGGCACAGCCACCGCGGGTGGTGGTGTCCTCCCCGGGCTGAAACTCACAGACTCGCGTGGCCGGGAAAGCGTCTGGGAATTCCCGTTTTTCATGGGCCGGCCAACCTTTTCCTTTGCTCCTGCCACCATTCCCGGAGCGACTGCGTACAGCCCCTATTCCGTTGATTTGACCGTCAGCGGAGGCGTGGGCCCGTACACCTATGCAAAGTCAAGTGGCACGCTGCCTAGCGGGATCACGCTGGCGACCGATGGGACCCTATCCGGGACAACCACAGTTACTCCCGGGACTTACAACTTCACCGTCAGCGTCACGGACAGCACCACGGGGGGCGGACCCTACAGCGGCCTCAAGGACTACCAGCTGAGCGTTGCTGCCCCCACAATGCCCACCATCACTCCGGCCACCGTGCCGGGTGGAACGGCTGGCACTGCCTACTCCCAGCAGCTCAGCGGGGCAACCGGTGTGGCACCCTACACCTTTTCCGTCCTGTCCGGCGTGCTGCCTGCGGGCATAAGCCTGTCGAGTGCAGGTTTGCTCAGCGGCACGCCAACAGCGGCCGGTACCTTCCGCGTGGCCATCAGAGTGGTGGACGGGCGCACCTTGAACAATTCCACGAACTACACCATCACCATTGCCGCACCGTCCATCACGATTGCGCCACTCACCCTGCCGGGCGCCAACGTTGGTATGGGCTACTCCGTGGATGTCATTGCAACAGGCGGGACCGCACCCCACACGTTCGCTGTGACCGCCGGATCATTGCCGCCAGGGCTGACCCTGACGGCGGCGGGCAAGCTGGCGGGAACGCCAACTGCCCCCGGCACCCGGAACTTCAGCATCACCGCCACGGACAGCTATGGCTTCACGGGCGGCCGGGCGTACAGCCTGTTCAGCACGCCGGCTGCACTGGTCCTGGGCCCGGCAACCCTGCCCACCCCCGCAGCCGGTGACGCCTATTCGGCACAGCTGGCCACCACAGGCGGTTATGGGACATTCAACTACGCCATCACCTCCGCCAGCTTGCCCACGGGCCTGACGCTGAACACGGACACGGGTCTCATCTCCGGAACCCCGACGGCGGTGGGCAGCTACGGCTTCACCGTCACCTCAACCGATGTGGCCACGGCAGGCCCCAATCCGGTGAAGGTGGCGCGCGATTACACCCTGGTGGTGCCCTCGGTTCCGCTCCAGCTGGTGGGGCAGCTGCCCCAGGCCCACGTGGGCAGCCCCTACACGGGCGCTCTGGCCGCAAGCGGTGGAACGGGCCCTTACGCCTTCGTCATGCAGCCCCTGAAAACGCTGCCGGCCGGATTGTCCTTGGCCGCCAACGGGCTCCTGACGGGAACCCCCACGCTGGCTGGCACCTTCGACGTCGCCGTGAAGGTGACTGATGTCTACGGTTCCATCAGCAACCTCACCGGATCCTTGACCATTGCCCCGCTCATTGCTGTCACTCCGGCCACCCTCCCCGGCGGCCAGACCGGCAGCAGCTACTCACAGCAGCTCACAGCCAGCGGCGGAACGGCTCCCTACGCCTTCACCGTCACCGCAGGAACGCTGCCGGCCGGCCTGTCCCTGGCAGCCAACGGTGCACTCACGGGAACCCCCACGGTGCACGGCAGCTCCACCTTTACCGTCACGGCCAAAGACGCCGGCAACTTCCCCGGCACCACGTCCTACACAGTAGCCGTGAAGCCGGCCGCAGTGGTTGTGGGGCCGGTAACGCTGCCAGCCCCGGACGCCGGCAGCGCCTACTCGGCGCAACTGACAGCTTCGGGCGGCATTGGACCGTTCACCTTTGCCATCTCCGAGGGCAGCCTGCCGCCGGGACTGGCCTTGGCTGCCGGGCTCATCTCCGGAACCCCGACGGCGGTCGGCAACTACGCGTTCACCGTCACGGCAACCGACACAGCCACGCTCAATGATGTCCCCGTGGTCACGGCAAGCAAGGCCTACACGCTGGTGGTGCCCTCGGTTCCGCTGGAGTTGCTGGGCACCCTGCCGCAGGCGCACGTTGGCAGCAGCTACTCGGGCGCACTGGCGGGAACAGGTGGCACGGGTCCCTACACCTTCGCCTTGCAGCCCCAGGCAACACTGCCTGCGGGTCTGTCCCTCGCCGCCAACGGGCTCCTGACGGGAACCCCCTCGCTTGCCGGTGACTACGAGCTGGACGTCACCCTGACGGACGTTTACGGTTCCAGCAGCAACGGCACGGCCTCCCTGACGGTGGCTCCGCTGGTTGTTGTGGCACCGGATGACCTCCCAGGAGCTCAAACCGGCAGCAGCTACTCACAGCAGCTCACGGCCAGCGGCGGTACGGGCCCCTACACCTTTGCCATCACGGCAGGCACCCTGCCTGCCGGCCTGGTCTTGGCAACAGACGGCGGGCTCTCCGGAACGCCCACCGTACATGGCAGCTCCGGCTTCACCGTCACGGCCAAGGATGCCGGCGGCTTCCCGGGCAGCAAGGCGTACACGCTGACCACCATTCCGGCAGCAGTTGTCCTGGGGCCGGAGACGTTGCCGGTCCCGGCGGCCGGACGTGCATACTCGGCGCAGCTGGCATCTGCCGGCGGCATCGGTTCGTTCAGCTACTCCGTCACGGCAGGCAATTTGCCTACAGGACTGGCCCTGGCGGAAGATACGGGCATCATTTCCGGCACCCCCACGGCGGTGGGCAGAGTCGAGTTCACCGTCACCACCACTGACGAGGGCACCGCCAACGATCCTCTTCCCGTCACCGCCAGCCGGGACTACACGGTGGAGGTGCCGTCGGTGCCCCTGACGCTGACAGGCACGCTGCCCCAGGTTCAGGCCGCGAAAACATTCACTGTCCAGCTCACGGCCAGCGGCGGCACAGCACCGTACACCTTCGCCCTGGCTGGCACGGGTGCGCGGATGGCGCGCGCCGCTGCTCCCGCTGGCAGCCTGCCGGCAGGACTGGCCCTGAGCAGCAGCGGCATGCTGAGCGGGACTCCCACGGTGTCCGGCGACTTCCAGATCGCCCTGACCATCACCGACGCCTACGGCTCCACCAGTGAGGCAAGCGTGGCACTGAAAATTGTCCCGGCAGCCACGCCGAGCCCCTCGGCCACGCCGTCGCTGCCGGCCAAGCCCGCGACCGCGAGCCCGTCACCCACAACACCCGGAAAGACCGGAAACGGCACGCTGGCCGTCACCGGAACATCGGGGACAGCATGGCTGATCGGAGGAGGCGTTGGTGCGCTGACACTTGGACTCATGGCGATGGGGCTCAGGCGCAGGCGCAACCACGGCTAGCCACAGGCTGCCGTCCCGGCATCCGGTGCACAATTGGGCGGACGGCCATCAATGCTGCAAGCTTGTTCCATGAACAAGCCCAGCCGGATGGCCGCCCGCCCCACTGCGTTCTGGTGCGTGCTGGCAACAGCTGCGGCGCTGGCCCTGGCCGGTTGCATCACCGTGCCGGTCGGCGCAGCGACCCCCACGGCCACCCCCACTGCGCCACTGAGCTACGTTGACAGGCTCAAGGCCGCGCCCGTGGCACAGCCCACTCGGGACGCGGACCCCACCGGCCTGCCGCAATTCGTCACCGAATCACGCAGCATCGCCTGCGTTTTCACCACCTCACGGTCCGGGCACCTAAACCAGCCGTGGGAGCCCAACAACTTCAACGACACCGCCAACGCCGCTGCGCCAACCATCCCCGCGGTGAACTGCCAAATGGCCAGCTACCCCCTGGTTGCGGACGCCGATGTGCAGGACAACTGCGCCGGAAGCAACGTTGGCTACCTGGGCGGAGTTGCCACCTTGCTGCCCGAGAAGGCCAGCTACGGCGGCTGCCGGGCGGGCGTAACGGCCGTGGAGGCAGCGTTTGGCCCCGGCGGAACCGTCAACCAGGTCATGGGCAGCATCCCCGTGCTGCTGCCGGGGGTAGCCATGGAATCTCAGGGGTACCGCTGTGCGCCCCTGGACGACGGCGTCGCGTGCGCCAATCTGGCCAGCGGGCTGGGTTTTTTCCTGGCCGCCGACACTTACCAACTCTTTGGCCCCGGACACGCTTCATCTCCGTCCGCTCCGGCGGGCTAAGACGCCAAAGTCGGGGACCCAGCGTCGTAAAGGTAGTGAACCCCGGCCTGGTTGTGACCATTGTTGCCCCGTGTTCGCGGGCGTAAAATCGGGGAATACGGCCGCCGCTTCAGAGCAGGGCTGGCGGCCCTGCGACGGGCAGGTGCATCGACGTGAAGGTTCTTTTGGCCAGCCAGGCAATTGCCGGGCATTTCAATCCCATGACCGGAATCGCCATGGCCCTCAAGGGCGCCGGGCATGACGTTGCGTTTTACACGGGACACGATTTGGCCGGGAAACTGGCGGAGCTCGACGTGCGTCACTTTCCCTTTGTCAGGGCGGTGGAACACACAGCGGATAATCTCAACGAGCTGTATCCGCAGCGGGCAAGGCTCAAGGGCCCCATGGCCATCCGTTTTGACGGGGAGAAGATTTTCGCCAGTAACGTGAGCAGCTTTTTTGAGGATATCCGCGAGATCCATGCCGGGTACGCCTTCGACGTGCTGGTCATGGACAGTTCCATGTTCATCCAACGTCTGGTCTCCGCCCTGCTCCACAAGCCGGTGGTCAGCTTTGTGGCCATCGGCAATATGGAGAGCGATCCGTGGGTTCCGCCCCTGTTCTTTGGGTTCCTGCCCGCGCGCGACAGGGCCCAACGGCTGCTGCACGCCGGGGCCCGGCTGCTGTCCAAAACGGTGGTGGAGAAGCCGGCGCGCAGCAGCTACGTCAGGCAGCTGGAAAACTATGGCCTGCACACACCCAGGGACCGCCGCTTCACCGATGAGGCGTACCTGTTCTCCAGCGCCGTGATTCAAACCGGCACCGCCTCCCTCGACTTTCCCCGCAGCAAGACCAACCCCAAGGTCAAGTACGTGGGTGCGCTGCTTCCGTACCGTCGGGCCGGCGCGGCTGCCGGGGTTCACCTGCCGGAGGGCTTTGCCCGGACAGTGGTGGTGACCCAGGGGACGGTGGACAACAAGGACCCCAATAAGCTCATCGTCCCGGCCCTGGAGGCGCTTCAGGGCCGGGACGTGCTGGTGGTGGTGGCCACGGGCGGTGCCGGCACGCAGGAACTCCGGCAGCGGTATCCGGGGGCCAACATTGTGGTGGAGGACTTTGTGGACTTTGAAGCGGTTTTCCCGCGGACCGACGTCTTCGTCACAAACGGAGGATTCGGCGGCGTGCTGCTGAGCCTTTCGCACGGGGTACCCGTGGTGGCGGCCGGCATCAATGAGGGCAAGAATGACGTCAATGCGCGGATTGAATACGCCGGGGTGGGGATCAACCTGAGGACCGATGCCCCCTCCTCGGACGCCATCGCCAAGGCTGTGGACACTGTCCTTGCCGATCCAAGCTGGCGTGACAGGGCGCACGACATGCGCCGCCAGTTCGAGGCGGTGGACGGGTGCGCAGCCGCCGCGGACATCATCGAGGCGGCCGCCGGGGCAAAAACGTTAGGAAAGTAACGCCGTCGTGCGCCAAAAGGGGCGCATTGTGAGGTGAATAACCCGTTAAGACTGTGGTGAATTGGCCAAGTATGTGCTTTGACAACGACGCGGTAATGTGTGGAAGGGGTCAACGCCCCTCGAAATCACTACTTCGACGTAGAAGGACACCAATCCGTGGACCTGTTTGAATACCAGGCGCGCGACATGTTTGAGGCTCACGGCGTTCCCGTGTTGGCCGGCATCGTGGCGCACACCCCTGAAGAAGCAAAGGCAGCAGCCGAGAAGATTGGCGGCGTCACAGTCGTCAAGGCACAGGTAAAGGTCGGTGGCCGCGGCAAGGCCGGCGGCGTCAAGGTTGCAAAAACCGCTGACGAAGCGTTCAAGTACGCCTCTGACATCCTGGGCATGGACATCAAGGGTCACACCGTTAACACGGTCATGATCGCCCAGGGTGCAGACATCGCCGAGGAGTTCTACTTCTCCGTGCTGCTGGACCGCGCCAACCGCAACTACCTGGCCATGTGCTCGGTAGAAGGTGGCATGGAGATCGAAGAACTCGCAGTCGAGCGCCCCGAAGCCCTGGCAAAGGTCGCCGTTGACCCCGCCGTGGGCATCGATGCGGCCAAGGCCGACGAGATCGTCGCCGCTGCAGGCTTCTCCGCGGAGCTCGCTCCCAAGGTTGCCGCCGCGATCATCAAACTGTGGGACGTCTTCGTCAAGGAAGACGCAACCCTGGTTGAGGTCAACCCGCTGGTTCGCACCGGCGCCGGCGACATTGTTGCCTTGGACGGCAAGGTTTCTCTTGATGAGAACGCCGACTTCCGTCACCCGCACCACGTAGCCCTCGAAGACGCCGCTGCGGCTGACCCGTTGGAGGCCAAGGCCAAGGCTGCGGACTTGAACTACGTCAAGCTCGACGGCGAAGTGGGCGTCATCGGCAACGGTGCCGGCCTGGTCATGTCCACGCTGGATGTTGTTGCCTACGCCGGCGAAAACCACGGCGGCGTCAAGCCCGCCAACTTCCTGGACATTGGTGGTGGAGCATCCGCAGAGGTCATGGCCGCTGGTTTGGACGTCATCCTCAACGACCCCCAGGTCAAGAGCGTCTTTGTTAACGTCTTCGGTGGCATCACCGCCTGTGACGCTGTTGCCAAGGGCATTGTTGGCGCACTGGCCGAGCTCGGTTCAGCTGCGAACAAGCCCCTCGTTGTCCGTCTCGACGGCAACAACGTTGAAGAAGGCCGTCGCATCCTCAACGAAGCCAACCACCCGTTGGTCACCCTGGCCGCCACGATGGACGAGGGCGCCGACAAGGCTGCCGAACTCGCCCACGCAGCAAAGTAGAGGTTCGCGAAACTATGTCTATCTTCTTGAATAAAGACTCCAAGGTCATCGTCCAGGGCATCACCGGCGGCGAAGGCACCAAGCACACAGCCCTGATGCTCAAGGCTGGCACCCAGGTTGTTGGCGGCGTGAACGCACGCAAGGCCGGCACCACTGTTGTTCACGGCGACGTTGAACTGCCCGTCTTCGGCGCAGTGTCCGAGGCTGTTGCAGCCACCGGCGCCGACGTTTCCATCGTGTTTGTCCCCCCGGCATTCACCAAGGATGCTGTTGTTGAGGCCATTGAAGCCGGCGTTCCGCTGGTTGTTGTCATCACCGAAGGCGTGCCGGTTCAGGACGCTGCCGAGTTCTGGGCCTTGGCCCAGTCCAAGGTTGACGCTAACGGTGAGCAGATCACCCGCATCATCGGCCCGAACTGCCCCGGCATCATCACCCCCGGCGAAGCACTGGTTGGCATCACGCCGAACAACATCACCCAGAAGGGCCCGATCGGCTTGGTTTCCAAGTCCGGCACCCTGACGTACCAGATGATGTTTGAGCTGCGCGACCTGGGCTTCTCCACCGCGATCGGCATCGGTGGCGACCCCGTCATCGGCACCACGCACATCGACGCACTCGCTGCGTTCGAGGCTGACCCGGAGACCAAGGCCATCGTCATGATTGGTGAGATTGGTGGCGACGCTGAAGAGCGCGCAGCCGACTACATCAAGGCCCACGTCACCAAGCCCGTTGTTGGTTACGTTGCAGGCTTCACGGCTCCCGAGGGCAAGACCATGGGCCACGCCGGCGCCATCGTCTCCGGCTCCGCAGGAACCGCACAGGCCAAGAAGGAAGCCCTCGAGGCTGCCGGCGTGAAGGTCGGCAAGACGCCGTCCGAGACCGCTGCACTGCTGCGCGAAGTTTTCGCAGCCCTCTAAGCACGTCCTAGCGCGCCTTGGCGCCACCCTGAAAGCGTGGCCGCTGCACCTTTGCTGGTGTGGCGGCCGCGCTTTTTTGTGCCCACGCCGGTGCCTGTTCGCGATCCTTTCGCCGAGTCAGACCGACAGCCGCCGAATCAGACGTTGCGCCACAGCGCGTTCGCGGGCTTCGGTCTGACTCGGCGAAAGGGAGCTAGATGAGTTCGGCCAGTGCCGCCAGTCCACGGGGTACCTGGACCTTTAGGCGTGCCAGGACACCATTCAATTCCGGGGACCTGTCCTGCTCCGGCGGGACCCGTGCCGGGTTGAGGGCCACGCCGTCGGCCCATTCCTTGATGTCGGGTTGGGATCCAAACGACATGGTGGCGCGGGTGCCCAATAGGTTCATTCGTGCCCAGTCAGTCAGCGAATTGGGATACGGCGTTGGTGGACACAGCCGGTTCTTCTCGGCGTCGTCGTTCCGCGTAGCTTCCACATACCCGGCCAGGGCCGCCCCGAAGCAGGGAAAACCGGCCCGGATGGGTTGCAGCGTGATCGCCGAGGGTCCCCAGATGGGGATGCTGGGCGGGTACTGCAATCCGGACGCCGCACAATGCACCACGATCGCATCCCTGGCTATAGCGACCGATCCTTCCGCGAGGGTGATGCGTCCCCGCTCAACCAGCCGGACATGCCCCAGCCGCACCACGTGCTCAATGCTGCGCAGTTGCTCCAGCTCCCACATGGCCAGGGTTGGTGTCTTCGCCATGGTGGGTGTAACGGTGCGGTCAATGCGGACCATGATGCCGGCATCTTCCAGGCCTAGGAACAGATTCTCCAGCGATGTGGCGGTCCCGGCCGCCTCCATGATGTCCGCGGCCATGCCGAGGACCACCGCAGGATTTGGCTGAACTACCGCCCGGTTGAGCATCCACGGATCCCGCGGGCGCACCCAGACGATCTGCGATGCGTCCACGCCATGGGCCAGCAGCCACAGGCAGGCATCTGTTGCCGTCTTGCCTGAACCCACCACAACGTACTGGCTGGCTGCCTCGGCCAGGCGGGCCAGGCCGTTGACAGGAATTACGCGGGCCCCGGATGCCACCTCGAACGGCGGCGGCGTGTCGGCCGGGATGCTGGGGGCGAGGTACCGCGCGTCGACAATCCGGCAATGCGGCGGGACAGTGAACTGCTGTCCGGAGATACGTGAGCGGATCCGGCGATCCGCCGTGTAGTCGCTGTTGGCCAGGAACTCAACCCGGCCGGACTCCAGCAGGCGGTTGGCCAGAAGGTGGGAGTAGTAGGAACAGATCTCCGGGGCATCGGCCCGCTCGTGCAGCCCGGCCTCAGGTCCGTGGCGCTGCACCCGGCCGCCACCGAGCAGCGTGGAGGCCACGCCATAGAAGGCGGAGGCTTGGTGCAGGCGGACAAACGGGTAGGCGTCGAGCCAGTGTCCGCCAACCCCGTGGCGACGATCCACCACGGCCACCCGTGCGTTCGTGTGGTCAATCAGCGCGTCGGTGAACGCCATGCCCGTGGCGCCAGCGCCCACCACAAGATAGTCCGCCTGCACTGTGCGCTCCATGGATCCATCCAAGCACCCTAAAGGTGGGGGAGCAATGGTTGGGGCCTGCTGGGCGGGGACTGTTGCGGCTACCTTGGCGCACTACGTGGCAGGTACCGCGGCGTGAAGCTGGGGGAGCGCCTGAACCAGCGGGGCCAGTTCTGGCAACAGTGCTGCCTCGGCCAGGGCGCACTCCAGCGCTTCGTTGTGGACGGGGCGTGCCGTGTCCAGCAGCTCCGATCCGGCTGCCGTCAGTTCCGTGTAGATCCCGCGGCGATCGTCGGCGCAGAGGATGCGCGTCAGCAGCCCGCGGTCCTCAAGCCGGTTGACCAGTCGCGTTGTGGCGCTGGGGCTCAACGCCGTGGCCCGGCCCAGCTGCTGCATGCGCATATGCCAGCCGTCCTGCCGACTCAGGGCGTCCAGAACGGTGTATTCCACCACTGAAAGCTGCGCGGCGTTGCTCAAGGCCTTCTCCATGCTTGCCTCGATCAAGCCATGGAGCGCGGCCAGCGTCCGCCACCCCTGGGCGCGAATTTGAACGGCGTCGTCCCTGATGCCCATGGGCGGATTCCTTTCACGGGAAATGTGCAATGCAGCACAAAAGCAATTTAGTTGCTTGCGCGGCATATTTGCGTGTGCAACAATTTATGCAGCGCCTGCAACTACTAGCTTACGCTTCATATTTCTTTTACCCAAGCCCCTCAGAAGGAGAATCATGCCCCTCGGCCTGATAGCGCTAGCCCTAGGAGGGTTCGGCATTGGACTCACCGAGTTCGTCATCATGGGGTTGCTCCCCGAAGTCGCGGCGGACTTCTCGGTCAGCGAGGCCACGGCCGGCTGGCTCATCTCCGGGTACGCCCTCAGCGTTGTCATCGGCGCCCTGCTCCTGACAGCCGCCGTCACCAAGCTTCCCCGCAAGCCCGTTCTGGCCGGCCTGATGGTCCTGTTCATTGTGGGGAACATGACCTCTGCCATGGCACCTGACTACACCACCATGATGATGGGGCGCGTCATCGCTGCCCTGTGTCACGGTGCATTCTTCGGTATTGGTGCAGTGGTGGCCGCAGACATGGTGGCCCCCAGCAAGAAGGCCGGAGCCATTGCCATCATGTTCACTGGCCTCACAGCCGCCAACGTGCTGGGCGTTCCGTTCGGAACGCTGCTGGGACAGTACGCCGGCTGGCGCTCAATGTTCTGGGCCATCACGGCCATCGGCGTCATTGCACTGATCGGCATCTTGGTCTTGGTTCCGAACCTCAAGCATGAACGCGGTGCCGGTCTGCGCGGGGAGCTGCGCGCCTTCAAGTCCAAACAAGTGTGGCTGTCGATCTCGGTCACGGTGCTTGGCTACGGCGGCATGTTTGGCGCATTCACCTACATCGCGTTCACGTTAACCAACGTCACGGGCTTCGCGGCCACCACCGTGCCGTGGTTGCTCATCCTCTTCGGAGTGGGCCTGTTCGTCGGCAACACGCTGGGCGGCAAGGCAGCTGACAGGAACGTGGACAAGACCCTGCTGCTGGTCCTCTCCGTTCTGGTGGTCATCCTGGCCGTCTTTGCCCTGACCGCCACCAGCCAGGTCATGACCATCGCGTCCCTGTTCCTCATGGGCGGATTTGGCTTCGCCACCGTGCCCGGCCTGCAGATGCGGGTCATGAAATACGCTTCCGACGCACCGACCCTCGCCTCCGGAGCCAACATTGGCGCGTTCAACCTGGGCAACGCCCTGGGCGCCTGGCTGGGCGGGGTCACCATCACGGCCGGGCTCGGGTACACCTCACCCATCTGGGCCGGTGCCGGGCTCACGGCCCTTGCCGTCATAGTCATGGCCTACGCCGCCGCGACCGGGCGCAAGCTTGCCCCCGTCAGCCAACTGGCCGACGTCGAACTTTCCAACTTCTAACACCTCACCACACTAGGAGAACAGCATGAATTCCATCCCCACCATTTCCCTCAACAACGGCGTGGCCATGCCCCAGATTGGCTATGGCGTGTTTCAGGTGCCCGACGCCGAAACCGAGCAGGCTGTGGCGGCGGCGCTCGCTGCGGGTTACCGGAGCATCGACACGGCCGCCATCTACGGCAATGAGGAAGGTGTGGGGCGTGCCCTGGCAGCCTCCGGACTGCCGCGCGAGGAACTGTTCGTCACCTCCAAGGTCTGGATCGCCGATCTCGGCTTCGAGCAAACCTTGGCTGCGTTTGATGTCAGCCTGGCCAAACTGGGTCTGGACTATCTCGATCTGTACCTGATTCACTGGCCGGCGCCTGCAACGGAGCTGTATGTGGAGTCGTGGCAGGCCCTGGAGGCCCTGCTGGCGGCAGGGAAGGTGCGCGCCATTGGCGTCTCGAATTTCCTGCCCGAGCACGTGGAGAAGCTCATTGACCTTGGTGGCACGGTGCCTGCGGTCAACCAGATTGAGTTGCACCCGGCCCTGCAGCAGCGCGACATTGCGGCATTCAACGCAGCCCACGGCATTGCCACCGAGGCCTGGAGCCCGCTGGCGCAGGGCGCCGTGCTGGGGGATCCTGCGGTGGTGGCCATTGCGGCAACTCATGGGCGCACCTCGGCGCAGGTCATCCTGCGCTGGCACCTGCAGCAGGGCCGCGTCATTATCCCCAAGTCGGTGACCCCGACCCGCATTGCTGAAAATCTGGACATTCTGGACTTCCAGCTGTCCGCCACGGAGCTTTCCTCGCTGGATTCCCTTGAGCGCGACGGTCGCACGGGCCCGCACCCGGCCCAGTTCAACGGCTAGAAATGTTACGGGGGCTGTTGTGGACAAACGCCTGCGGTCGACCCACGGGCGAATGTCCACAACAGCCCCCGCCTTGTCCGTACCTGCCGCAAATGTCCACAACAGCCCCCGCGGCCCGCAGCTGGTTCTACTGAACCGGCACCATGGGCAGCCCTTCGGCCTCCCAGCCGGTCATCCCACCGGTGAGGGTGTCGGCGTTGTAGCCGAGATCTGTCAGCGCCTGCGCCACCCGGCCGCTGCGGCCCCCGCCATGGCAGACCGCAATGATGCGCCGTGACGCGTCGAGCTCGCCAACACGGGCCAGCACCTCGCCAGACGGAATATGGACGGCGTCCTCGATCATGCCCGTTGCCAGCTCGGCTTCTTCGCGGACATCGATGATCTGAACATCCGGGTCGGCGGCCAAAATGTCGGTGGGGGTGATTTCCTGCACGGGTGCTCCTGAAGGTGGGGTCGGCGCTCAGCCAGGGGGCGGCGTCGAACATGGAATCTCTGGGTTCCAGACTAGGCGGTAATCAGCTTCGCGACTTTCGGGGCCCCTCGGCCGCTAGCGCCTCCCGGCCTCCCCACAAGCCGCTTCGCGACTTTCGGGGCCCCTCGGCCGCTAGGCTGGGTTCGTGAACGCGCCTCCTGCACCCCGTGCCCGCAATGTTGAGATTGAAGAGTTGGAACGCTTTGATGCGTTGCTGGCACGCGGCGCCAAATCCATGCACGGGTGGCACTTTCAATCCGTGGACTTGAGGGAACGGTCCGCCCAATTGGTGCAGCTGCGGGCCTCGGGTGCCATTTTCATGGGCTGCACCTTTGCCCAGGGCGTGGAGGAATTGCTGCGCAGTCGCGGTGCCCTGATCTTCCCCACGCTGCCGCACATCCCGTTCAACCCGTACCGCGGGCATCTGTACACGGGCGCCGAACTCTTCGAGGGGATCGCTGCGGCACAGTATGAAAGCGTGCCGGACGCCCGGATTTACCAGTGGAGCATGCAGGCCGGCCATGCGCCCGCCCTGCACGCCACCCTTGCCACGGCCATGCATGACCACGCCATTTCCGACGCCCTTGACGAATTTCTGGGGCGTCAGGACCAGCCGGTAGTGGGCGTCATGGGCGGCCATGCGGCGGCGCGGGGGAGCGCCCAGTACGCGCAGGCTGCGCAGTTGGGGCGCGCGCTGAGCCGGGCCGGCTTCCTCGTGGCAACCGGCGGTGGGCCCGGTGCCATGGAGGCCGCGAATCTGGGTGCCTATCTTTCCCCGTACGACGCCGGGACCCTGGCGCGTGCCCTGTCCTCCTTGGCTGCCGTCCCCGGCTTCCGGCCCTCGGTCAGTGACTGGGCCCGGGCCGCGTATGCGGTGGTTCAGGCGTATCCGGACGGCGCCCAGACGTTAGGCATTCCCACGTGGTTCTACGGCCACGAACCGCCCAACTTGTTCGCCACGAAGATTGCCAAGTACTTCACCAACGCCCTCCGCGAAGCCGTTTTGCTCGACCGTTCGGGCGGCGGAATTGTGTTTCTGCCAGGGGCGGCCGGGACCGTTCAAGAGATCTTCCAGGACGCCTGCGAAAACTACTATGCGGCCGAAACCGCCGTGGCCCCGATGATCCTTGTGGGGCGCAGCTACTGGGAAAACGAGCTGCCCGTCGTGCCCCTGTTGGCTGCCCTCGCGAAGGGGCGGGCCATGGACGGCATGCTCCATGTGGTGGATTCAGTGGAAGAAGCCTGCGCCCTCCTCGCCACCACCTAGAAGTAGCCCGCAGAAAACGCCGAAAATCGCGGGTTTGGAAGTGATTCTCGGCGTTTTCTGCGGGCCAGTTGTGGAGGGAGGCTAACCCACAACTGTGCCGAAGACCAGTCCCAGGATGTAGGTTGCTGCCGCTGCGCCCATGCCGATCGCGAGCTGGCGCAGGCCACGCCACAGCGGCGACGCCCCCGACAGCAGGCCAACCACCGCGCCCGTGCCCAGGAGCGCAATGCCCACCAAAACGCAGGACAGCACCAAGGCGCCCATGCCCGTCATACCAAACAGGAACGGCAGGATGGGGATGATGGCTCCGGAGGCAAAGAAGCAGAAACTGGATCCGGCGGCTCCCCAGGCGGTGCCCAGGGTTTCGTGGCTGTCGGCCGCTTCAAACTGATCGGGCTGCAGTGACAAGCTGGGATCGCAGTCGCAGCTGAACTGGCCCATGCGTTCGGCGGCCCTGTGCTCGGCCACTTCGCGGGACATGCCGCGGGCCAGGTAGACCAGCACCAGTTCATTGTTTTCCAGGTCCAGCGAAGCGGCGGCGGAGAGTGTGATCTGGGTGGGCTGGGAGGCATCCAGCAACTCGCGTTGGGAGCGAACCGAAACAAATTCCCCGGCACCCATGGACAAGGCTCCAGCCAGCAGGCCGGCAATGCCGCTGAACAACACCACCTGGCTGCCCACACCGGTGGCGGCCATGCCCATGACCAGGGAAAGGTTACTGACAAGGCCGTCGTTGGCACCAAAAACGGCTGCCCGGAAGGAACCGGAAAGCCTGTTGCGGCCACGGGCGGCCAAGCCCCGAATGACCTCTTCGTGGATGGATTCATCGGCTGCCATGGCGTCCGTGGCGTCGGCGTCGGTGGCGTAGGGGGATCTGGACTCAGCCCGTTGGGCCAGTGCTAAGACAAACACCGAGCCAAAACGCCGCGCCAGCAATCCCAAGAGCTGGTTGCGCAATGACGGGCGTAGGGGCGGGTTGGCATGCTCGCCCAGCAGGTTCAGCCAATGCTGCTCATGCCTGCCCTCGGCAGCGGCCAAGGCCGTCAGGATGGTTTTTTCCTCGCCGGTGCGGCGACTGGCCAGGTCACGGTAGACGGCGGCCTCGGCTCGCTCGTCGGCCAGATATTGGCGCCAGCGCTTGATTTGCGCGGGGCTCGGATTGCTTGTTGACACTGGGGATCTCCTCGGCTCAGCCCCTACTGTAGCCCGGATTTCAGCGGTTTTTCGGCCGGTTCCCCTAGCGAAAAATTTTAGGTGTGCCGCAACGTGGCCGCCACTTCAATCGCCATTCTTGGCATTCCCCGCACCGGCGAACTCGCATAGGCTCTAGTCTTAGCGGCGGCGCACAGTGCGGCCGCGGACCGGAAGGCGGCGTCGAGCATGGAAGTCCAGTTTCCGATGATGACGGGGGACCCGCAGGACTGCGGCGTCCTTATTCAATGGCGCGCGCCCGACGGCAGCACCGTGGTCGCCTACCAGGTCATCGCCGAGGTCACGATCGAGAAGTTCGACGCCGAGATCAACGCCCCCTCAGCCGGCACCTTGTGCTGGCGGGTCCAGGAGGGTGACGAAGTGGCTCAGGGCGCCATCATCGCCACGATCGAGTAGGCCCTGTGGGTGCAGTCAGTAGCGGTCGAGCTTGAAGCCCAGCCGGCGGCCAGCGCGCGAACCCGTCTGCGCCACCGTGACCACCAGCGTTCCGAGCTCGGCGATCCAGTGCGCGGGCCGAACAGCCGTCGCCAGGGCTTCCACCAGCAGAACTGGGTCAGCGGAGAAGTAGGCGCGGTGCCCGGCCGGGGTGAAGAAGTTGACGGTGCCCAGATTCACGTCCACGGCGGGCAGAACCGGAATGCCGTGGGGGTTGGTGGGGGTCTTGGCGCGCTGTGCAGGGGCAACGGAGATGAAAGTCATGGCGGGGCCTTTGTGATTGCTCTTGCCCGCGGATCCAGTCACCGCCGGCCGCTTCCTCATCCGAGCCACCCTGTGAACATGGGGTTGGCGTGCGACCAGTCGGAGCTTGGCATCGCATCTCTTGAAGCTGTCCCTCACATTACTCCCAAAACGTACGGGGGTGGGGGGGGGTGTCATACCTTCCTCCACCCCCCGCCGTCGCACCTTAAAGCAAAACTGACCCGCAGAAATCGACGAAAATCGCGTCAAAAACGCATTTTTCGTCGATTTCTGCGGGTCAGTTGGAAAAACGGAGGCTACTTCTGCAGCTGCGCAGGCACATCTTCCGGGTTGGAATCCGTGGCTGCGGCTGCCAGGCGGTCGTCCCAGGCCTTGCGGATGTGGGCCGGCGTGACGGGTGTCAGCAGGGAGACAACCACGTAAACCAGCAGCGAGGCACCCAAGCCGTAGTAGATGGGTTCGTTGGCGTAGATGCCGTCAACGCTGTGGATGACGTTGGTGGCGTACAGGACCAGCAGGACCACTGTCACCACGCAGCCCACAGACATGGACCAGGCGGCGCCCAGGCCGGTTCCGCGGCGCCAGGCCAGGCCACCGATGATGGCAACCAGGAGGCCGCCCACCAGGATGTCGTAGGCGATGGTCAGGGCGAACACCACGTCGTTGACAACAATGGAGATCAACACGACCAGCACGCCCAGGATCAGCACGTACCAACGGTTGGCGTTGACGTCGTGCTCCGGGTTTTCGGTGTCGGAGGTGTCGATCGTCTTGCCGAACCAGCTGGCCACGAAGGGCACAACATCCTTGCGGGCAACGGTTGCTGCGGCAATGAGTGAGCCTGATGCTGTGGACATCATGGCGGCGACGGCAGCGGCCATGACGATGCCGCCGATGCCCATGGGCAGGAGCTGGGTGGCGACCTCCGCGTAGACAACGTCCTTGCCGAGGTTGGCGACGTCAATGGTGGGCAGAGCCACGTAGGCGGCCATACCGATCAGGGCGCCAGCCACACCGTAGAGGATGCAGTAGATGCCGGCGGTGGCGCCGCCCCAACGGGCCACCTGGGGGTCGCGGGCGGTGAACACGCGCTGCCAGATGTCCTGGCCGATGAGAAGGCCCAGGGTGTAAACCACAAAGTACGTGATGATGGTCTGGACGCCGATGCCGTCCCACTGGAAGAAGCTCGCGTCAACACGCTCCTTGATGCCGCCCAAGCCGCCGGCTGCGTTCCAGGCGAAGGGAAGCATGAGGAAGAAGATACCCACGGTCTTGATGACAAACTGGACCTGGTCGGCCAAGGTGATGGACCACATGCCGCCAATGGTCGAGTACAGCAGCACGATGGCGCCACCCACTGCGATGGCCAGCCACCTGTCCCAGCCGAACAGCACCACAAAGATGGTGGCGTAGGCGCCGGTGGAGGTTGCCGAGATCATGATGGTGTACGCCAGCATGACGATGCCGGAGATCTTGGTGGTCTCCTGGCCGTAGCGCAGGCTCAGCATTTGCGAGACCGTGTAGATCTTGAGCTTTTGGATGGTGGGTGCGAACAGCAGGCTCAGCAAGAGCACGCCAACACCGATGGCCACAACCAGCCACATGCCGGAGATGCCGAACTTGTAGCCAAGCCCCACACCTCCCACTGTGGAAGCGCCACCGAGGACGACGGCGGCCATGGTTCCGGTGTAGAGGAAGGGGCCCAGCCGGCGTCCGGCGACGAGGAAGTCGCTGTTATTCTTAGTGCGCGATTTTCCCCACCAACCAAAGGCCAGCATGGCCACCAAATATATGACAACTATGGCGACGTTTAAGTCCACGAGATGCTCCAGTGTGTGAAGTAGTAGGGGAATGCCCCGAGTAATTATTGCCCGTAAAGCAACATTTGTTGTCTATTAGGCTAAACTGTGATGGTAGTTACAGTCAATGTGCCGCTTGAAAATCTTGCCGGCTGGCCGTGTTGTGAGGAGCCGCCATGAAAGCTTTGCCCCTGGAACCGAGCACGAATCCCGTGGCCATCGGGTCACGGATTAGGGCCGCACGCCAAGACCAAAGGCTGACCATTGAGCAGGTGGCCGACGCCACGGGGCTGACCAAGGGATTCCTTAGCCGGGTGGAGCGGGACCTCACCTCACCCAGTGTTGCCTCACTGGTTACACTGTGCCAGGTACTCTCGATCTCCATCGGCGAACTCTTCGCAGTGCCGGAAACCCACCTGACCCGAAAAGGTGAAGGCCCGCGGATCTCCCTGGGTGGCGAAGGCATTGTTGAGCGCCTGCTGACATCGCGCTCCGAACGGCGCTTGCAAATTCTTGCCGCCACCATTGAACCCTACGGTCGTGGCGAAGCTGAACTCTACGCGGTGGACTGCGACGTGGATGTCCTGCACATCATCAGCGGTGAGCTGACTCTGCGCATGACCCAAGAATCCTATGACCTGACGGCGGGGGACACGCTGTCCTTCCCCGGACGGGAACCCCATAGCTGGGAAAACCGCACGGCCCAGCCGGTGGAGGCGCTGTGGATACTGGTTCCAGCGGCTTCCGGATCCAGCAGCAGCTAACCCACATGAACCCAGGGCCGCTGCGTCAGATCCGGCTCGGCCTCACGCAGCACCTCCCTGGTGACCGGCGCTATTTCGCCCTCGCCAATGAACAAGAACTTCAGCAGGTTGGCGATGGGGTTGCCCTCGTTCCAGCGGAAGTAGATGTGTGGGATCAGCCCCGTGGCGTCGCGGATGTGCAGCAGGACTGCGGCAATGGTGTTGGGCACGTTGGAGGAGTGGACCTCTAAGATCTTGAAGCCGTGCCGGGTAATGCCGCGAACCTCCAGGGCTGTTTCAAAATCTGAGGAGTCATCCACAATGACTTCCATGAACAGCACCTCCCGCGGGTCACCAATCTCGTTGACCTGCGCGGCGTGGGAGAGCTTGCGCCGGTAGGCTGCTGCGCTGCGGGTCTTGGGGTCGTGCGAAATGATCCGGATGGTGCCTTCATCCACGGCGGCCACAAAGTTCATGGCAGCCTCATCCATGCGGATGTAGGTGGCGCGCAATTCAAAGGCGCGGCGCACCCGCGAAAGCAGGCTCACCACCACAATGCCCAGAATGAAGAACCCTGCGATCTTCAAGCCGTCGGGGCGCTCAATGGAATTCGCCACCGTAGTGTAGATAAACGCCAGCGACACTGCGCCAAAACCAATCACCTTCGCCTTCTCGCCCTTGCGTTTGGCGGACAGGGTCACAGCAATGGCCGCAGAAGTGATGAGCACCAGAACGCCCGTGGCGTAGGCACCTCCCTGGGCATCGACGTCGGCCTTGAAGAGAATGGTGATCACCACGGCGATGACGGTAAACACCAGTACTAGGGGGCGGACGGCGGACGCCCATTCGGGGGCCATGCCAAAGCGGGGCAGGTAGCGCGGCACCAGGTTCAACAGGCCGGCCATGGCGCTGGCTCCGGCAAACCAGAGGATGGCGATGGTGCTGATGTCGTAGATGGTGCCGAAGCCTTCGCCGAGGAGTTCGTGGGCTAGGAACGCCAGAGCGCGCCCGTTGGCCTCCCCTCCGGGCTGGAATTCGGCGGCCGGAATCAGGATGGTGGTGGCCAGTGAGGAGGTGATGAGGAAGGTGCTCATGATCAGTGCCGCCGTGGTGAGCAGCCTGTGGGCGCCCTTGATGCGGCCTTCCGGATTCTTCTCCGTGTCGCTGTAGCGGCCCTTGATCTGCGGCATCACGGCCACGCCCGTTTCAAAGCCGGACAGGCCCAGCGCCAGACGCGGGAACACCAGCAGGGCCACGGCAATGACCATGAAGGGGCTACCGTGCTGGGTGGTCAGGGCGCCCCACCAGTCGGCTGTGAGTAGGGGGCTCTGGGTGACTTTGGCCAGGGCCACCGAAATGACCACAAGGTTGAGCGTGAGGAAGACCGCCACAAGTGCTACGGCAATGCTCATGGCCTCCTTGAATCCGCGCAGGAACACGGCCGCGAGCCCGGCAATCAGGAATAGGGTGATGCCTATGTTGTGCCCCTGCAGGAAGTCTGGGGCGAAGGGGTTTTCTATGACGTGCGCCGTGGCGTCGGCGGCGGAAAGGGTAATGGTGATCATGAAGTCGGTGGCGGCAAAGCCCAGCAGCGCCAGGACAAACAGTTTGCCCCACCAGCGCGGGAGTAGCCGCTCGAGCATGGCGATGGACCCGGCGCCGTGCGGGCTTTCCCGGGCAACCCGCTTGTACACGGGCAGGGCACCCAGCAGCGTGACAGCAACCAGCACAATGGTGGCCAACGGTGCCAGCACGCCAGCGGCCAGAGCGGCTATGGCTGGCTGGTAGCCAAGGGTGGAGAAGTAGTCCAGGCCCGTCAGGCACATGACCTGCCACCACGAATGGCGCTTGTGGTCGGCGGCGGGGCGCCCGTGCGGTCCCTGGCGTTTGCCCGAACTTTCCGGCATGCCCTCGAGCAGCCACTGACGCATGGCGGCCTTGCCGCGGGGCTTCCCGTTGTCCCCGGGTTCGGCAGGAGCTTTTGCAAGCGATGTCACGCATGGGCCTTTCGTTGAGGCGCCTTTCATTGGCAGCTTATAGAGATTAGCCCCGGCGGTGGAGCAAAGGCCCGGGTCTTGACGAAATCTTTACGCGTAAGGATCGCGGTGGGATGCGTGTCACACCCGGAGGTGGGGGAATGTATCCCAGAGGAAACAAATGGTTCCCATTAGGCAACATCAGTTGTACTATGGTGAACAACCGCTTGGATGTGACCCACGTCTACTCCCTGGCAAAAACGCGAATGACACCAGTACAGAATGAAAAGAGGATGTCCATGAAAGAGCTCCGTATTGAGGCCAACGGGAACCTAGGCCCCATCGACTCCTCCCGGATTCCGCGCTACGCCGGCGCCGCAACGTACGCGCGCCTGCCGCGCCTGGACCAGGTCGCCAAGGCCGATGTGGCCGTCGTCGGGGTCCCCTTCGACAGCGGCGTCTCCTACCGCCCGGGGGCCCGCTTCGGCGCCAACCACGTGCGCGAGGCTTCACGGTTGCTGCGCCCGTACAACCCGGCCTGGGACGTTTCGCCGTTTGAAAACTGCCAGGTGGCCGACGCCGGCGACATGGCCGTCAACCCGTTCAATATTAACGAAGCCATTGAAACCATCCAGCAAAATGCGCTGGACCTGACGGCAGGCGGCGCCAAGCTGCTGACCATCGGTGGCGACCACACCATTGCCCTGCCGCTGCTGCGTGCCGCCGCCGAGCGTGCCGGCGAGCCCGTGGCCATGCTCCACTTTGATGCGCACCTGGACACTTGGGACACCTACTTCGGCGCCGAATACACGCACGGTACCCCCTTCCGCCGCGCCGTCGAGGAAGGCATCCTGGACACCGAGGCCATCTCCCACGTGGGCACCCGCGGCCCGCTGTACGGCAAGAAGGACCTGGACGACGACCACCGCTTCGGCTTTGGCATTGTCACCGCCGCTGACGTCTACTACCAGGGCGTGCTGGAAACCGTTGCGAAGATCCGCGACCGGATCGGCAACCGCCCGCTTTACATTTCCGTGGACATTGACGTGCTGGACCCGGCGCACGCCCCCGGCACCGGCACCCCGGAGGCCGGCGGCATCACGAGCCGCGAACTCATTGAGATCATTCGCGGTTTCCGCGGCATGAACTTGGTGGGCGCCGACATCGTGGAAGTGGCCCCGGCCTACGACCACGCCGAGATGACTGGCATCGCCGCCAGCCACGTTGGCTACGAACTGGTGACCCTGATGGCGGACAACTTTGTGCCGGGGGACCGCTTCGGCGCCCCGAACGGCTACGCTGCCCAAGCCCTTGATGCTGAAGGACGACGCCGGCCAGCTGGCTTCGCGCCGTCGTCCAACGTCACCGAAGGCGGAAACTAATGACTGACGTTCAGCGCAACGGTGGCGACCTTGTGGTGGAGACCCTCGCTGCACTCGGTGCCAAGACTGTTTTTGGTATCCCCGGCCAGCATGCCCTGGGCTTGTTTGACGCCCTGAGCCGTTCCCCCCTGCACTTCATTTCCTCCCGCGTGGAGAACAACTCGGCGTTCTCCGCCGACGGCTACTCCCGTGCAACCGGCGAAGTGGGCGTGCTGTTCCTGTCCACCGGCCCCGGTGCCCTGACGGCCCTGGCCGGCCTGCAGGAAGCCTACGCGACCGGCGTGCCCATGATTGTTGTGGCCAGCCAGATCCCGCTGGAGGGCCTGGGCGCCCGCCGCAAGGGCATGCTGCACCAGCTCGATGACCAGAAGGCATCGGCAGCCAACGTGACCAAGAGCCAGCGCCTCATCCAGCACGCCTCGGGCATTCCCTCCGCCATCCAGGATGCGTGGACGGAAGCGGTTTCCTCCCCGCAGGGCCCTGTCTGGCTCGAAGTGCCGCAAAACGTGCTGCTGGATCCCATCTTTGTGCCCGCCGTCGAGGATGCCCTGGCGGAGCCTTTCGACAACCCGCCGCGGGTTGAATTGGTGCGGGAGGCCGTGAAGTGGCTCTCGGCTGCCAAGCGCCCGGCCATTGTGGCTGGCGGCGGCGTCCGGCGAGGTCGCGCCCACGCTTCGCTGCTGTCACTGGCCGAAAAGCTCAACGCCCCCGTGGTCTGCACACCCGGCGGCAACGGCGCCTTCCCCTGGAACCATGAACTCTCCCTGCAATCGTGGGTGGAGGACAGGTACGTCACCGAGGTTCTTGAGGACGCCGACGTGCTGGTGGTCATTGGATCCTCGCTGGGTGAGGTCTCCAGCAACTACTTCACCATGGAGCCGCGCGGGCGCATCATCCAGATCGACGCCGAACCCCGCGTCCTCGAATCCAACCGCCCCGCACTGGGCATCAGGGCCGACGCCGGACAGGCGCTCAGCATGCTTGATGCGGCGTTGACCGAACCCTTTGCCGAAACGGCACAGTGGCACGGTGCCACCCCGCAGACCGTTGTGGCGGAAACCCTCGCTAAGGTGCAGGCGCGACTGGATGACCAGGATCTGGGCCTTGAGCGCAAGTTCATGGCCGACATCCGCGACGCTGTGCCCGCCGACATGCAGACCTTCTGGGACATGACCATCTCCGCCTACTGGGGCTGGAGCTGCTGGGACGCCAAGGACGGCGAATTCCACTCCGCCCAGGGCGCCGGCGGACTGGGATACGGCTTCCCCGCGGCCATCGGCGGAGCACTTGGCCTGCAAAGCCAAGGCAAGCCGTCCCGGGTGCTGGCCGTTGCCGGTGACGGTTCCTCCATGTACTCCATCTCGGAGTTGGCCACCGCCAAGCAGCACAATGCGCCGGTCACCTGGCTCATTGTGGACGACGGCGGCTACGGCATCCTGCGTGAATACATGATCGACACCTTCGGCAAGGCCACGCACACCGAGTTGGCCCGCCCCGACTTCGTGAAGTTGGCGGAAGCCTTTGGAGTGCCGGCCAAGCGTGTGAAGGCCGAGGATGTGGGGGAGGCGCTCAAGGAGGGCTTCGCCGCTGACGGTCCCAATGTGGTGGTGGTTGACGTGCTGTTGAAGATGTTCGGGCCCACCCACCTGGACCTCTAAGCACCCGGCGCCTCGCAACCGCCTCGCAACCGCCTCGCGAACGTACAGTTAATGCCGATGTTTCTCCGGAACATCGGCATTAACTGTACGTTCGCGAGGCGGGTTGGGCCGGGCCGCAATAGACTGAGGCCATGGCGATCGTATACGCGGCCGAACTGCGGCCCAGCAAGATGGAACTCCTGGCGGTTTGGCTTCCGCTGCAGGCATGGTTCGGCGGCGGTGATTCCGCGTTGGTGCGGCTGGGGTCCTTCCGCTTTGATGACCCGGACGGCGAGGTGGGCATTGAGACCCAGCTGGTGGGTGCCGGCAGCCAGGTATACCAAGTCCCACTGACCTACCGCGGCGCGCCCTTGGCTGGAGCCGAGGAATTTCTGGTGGGCACCATGGAGCATTCGGTTCTGGGCCACCGCTGGGTCTACGACGCTACCGGTGACCCGGTGTATGTGGCTGAGCTCGCCGCGGCCCTGCTGAGCGGCAAGCCGCAGGCCGCGCAATTCCGGGAAACGGACGGGAAAATGGAAACCCTGCCCGAAACCGCCCAGCTCAGCAGCACGGGAGCATCCGACGTCGAACTGCCTGCACTGGACTTGGGCGCGCCTGACACAGCTGGAGGTGTCACGTCTCTCCCGGTGGGGCCCATGACGCTACTGCTCAACAGGGCGCTGGGTGAAGCCGAAATACCCGGCGCAGGCCCGCTGCTCTTAGTCAGTTGGGCCGGTGGTAACCAGCAGCTGGTCATCGCCAGCGTTGGGGACCGCGCCACCGCCCCCTGAGGCGAGGGTGCGGATCCGGCTACTTGCGCAGGAACACCAGTAGCGCCGCGTTGACTTCCTCGGCATGGGTCCACAGCAAACCGTGGGGAGCGCCGTCAATTTCCACATAGTCGGCCCCCGGCAGGGCTGTGCGGAAACGGCGGGCGGTGGCGTCGATGGGCAGGATGTTGTCCGCCGTGCCGTGCAGGATCAGTGCCGGCACACCGCTGGCACGGACGGCTTTCACGTCGCCACGGAAATCCTCGATCCACGCCGGAACCACGGCGTAGGCGGCAACGGGTGCGCTCGAGATGGCGACGTTCCAGCTGGCAGTCACGGCCTCCTGGCTGATCCGGGTGCCCAGGTTGTCGCCCAGATTGTAGAAATCGTTGAAGAATCCAGTGAACCAGGCAAAGCGGTCCTCCTTGGCCTTGCTGGCAATGCCGTCGAAGACCTCCTGCGGGACGCCGTCGGGGTTGTCCTCCCGCGCCACCAGGAACGGCTCAAGTGAGGCCAGGAAGGCCAGCTTCGCAACGCGTGCGTGGCCGAACGTGGCCACATAGCGCGCCAGCTCGCCGGTGCCCATGGAGAATCCCACCAAAATGGTGTTCTCCAGATCGAGGGTCTCCAGGATTGTGTTCAGATCAGCCGCGAAGGTGTCATAGTCGTAGCCCACGGCAACCTTGCTTGACTGGCCGAAGCCGCGGCGGTCGTAGGTGATGACGCGGTAGCCGGCGTCGAGCAGTTCACGTGTTGTGCGCTCCCAGCTGTGTCCGTTGAGGGGGTAGCCGTGAATCAGCACCACCGGCTGGCCGGACCCCTGATCCTCGTAGTAAAGCTCAATGGGGGTGCTATTTTCAGTTCCGACAGCGATGTAAGCCATGGGGTTGCCTTCCAGTTGGGGCAGAACGGGTGTGCTTTTGAACCTAACGCGGCTTGCCTGCGGACACAAGGGGCGCGGGTTCATGCTGGAGTGCTCAGGAACTCCAGCTCAGGAATGCCATGGACCCTTGGCGGTGGATGGACGACGCCGGTCCCAAGACTTGGTGCGCAGCCGCGGCCAGCTCGTGCTCGGTGCGCGGGGCGGCCACTTCTCCTGTGCGGTGCAGTAAGGCCAGGGTGCGCCGTCCCCTGGCGGTCTCGCCGACCAGAGAGGTGGCATAGAGCGAACCGCCCGGGGAAACCTGTGATTTCAGGACATCTAGGGTGTTGGTGAGGTCATCGAAGAGATGCAGCATGCCAAAGCTCGCCACCGTTTGAAACTGCTGCGGGGCAAACGGCAGATCGAACAAATCGGCTTGCATGAACGCAACCCCGTCGGCCCCGGAACCGCCAGTCCCCAGGCGTTGTGCCGCGCGGCCCAGCATGCCCAAAGATCTGTCCAGCAGTATCAGCGGACGGTCGGTGCTGGTGTAGACGGCTGCCGTGAAGACGGCACTCCCGCAGCCCACATCAAGCAGGGGGCCGTGGCCGCTGGCGGCAGCCGTGGCCGCAAACGTGGCATAGGACCGCGGCGAGGAACCCCACACGAGCCGGTTGTACAGGCGGGAGCCGATGACGCGGTCGTACAGGGCCGCCCGGCCGTCATAGGGGGACCCGGGGTCGTCTGCCTCGAGCGCTGACAGCAGGCCGCCGTCGACCCGGCGCAGGGCGCGTCCCGGCGCAATGAAGGGTTCGAGCCATGATGCCGACATGCTGCCTAGTCTTGCACAGCTGCGGGCGTCCAACAGGAGGTCATCCCGTGCTCTTGTCCTGGACCGGGTGCAGGACTACCATTTGCCAAAGACCACTGGAAACGAAGGAGTACGGGATGAAATCCAAAGCTCACAACGTCGAATTGCAACGAGCACACAATGTTGCATTTCAGGTTGACGTCGACGTCAAGGGCATTGCCATCGCCGGGGGCGATGCCATCGTGGAGTTCGATCCGATCGGAATTGGCAATCCGTTGAAGGTGGAACTGGTGTCAGTTTATGTTGGACAGACCGAGCGAGAAAGTGGCCAGTTGCTCGTCATGTCCACAGTGAGGGATCCTGACGCGCCTGCTGGCGCCGTGTTCGCGATGAACTGGTGGGGCGAGGGAGTTGAATCGCAGGAATTCGTGGCTCTCAACAACGGCACCGGCAATCGAGTAATCTACTACTCTCCGGCGGAGTCCGCTACTCTCCTTTCCATCTCGGTAAAGTTGAAGTTCGACTATTTCCCGGAAGATGTTGTCGAAGCTTGGGCCAAAGCTGCCACGAACATTGTCAGACTCCCCATCCTCATCGGCGGCCTAGCTGTCGGCGGTCCCGTAGGGGCGGCCAGTGCTCAAGCCATCGTAGGTGTTGTCGGAGCAGGTGCCGACCTCACCATCGCGCTTCTAGACGAGCGGATCGACGGAACAGAGTTGACAAGCATGGACTGGGCGCTTTCCATCTTCGATCCGGGCTTTCCTGTCCAGAAGGCGGGTTTCGTGTTGCTCACGGAGGAAAACCTGGTGGCGAAGTCCGGTACAGAAAACCGCATGGCCTCCGGCTACACTTCGAGCCAAGGGCCGGCCAACGCCCGTTCTGGCCCAAAGAAATTCATGGAAGTGAAAGGCAATGACTTCTATGTCGATGCTCGCCATCAAGTCCTGCGGCACGCCAAGAGCGGCGAGTGGGACGGCGACGGCTGGACTTTTAAGGCTGGCGATGAGGTTCGCGGACCATGGCCCTATGTGCTCGTCAAGGCCCACGGTGCCAAGAACGACGACTTGAAGAAATGGAAGCCCGCAGCAGTGACCGCGGATCTCGCAGCCAAGTTCCTTAATCGCGACAGGGATGCCAAACTTCCAGATCTCACTGAGAAAGTTTTCACCGCTTACTCGGATATGGCCATGCTCGACCGTGCTGTGGATCTGCAGAAGCAAATCGTCAACGAAAAGGTCGACTCGAAGGCGAAGCTGCTGCTCACGAAGCAATACGACGCGATCCTTGACTCCATCCAGAACGAGAATCTCAAAGAAAGTGTTATCAAGAAAGCCTGAGACTTCCGCCCGCACCTGACCTGGCAGTGACCCGAAAGGGAACGAAACCGGACTCATTGTTGAACATGTTCAAAAAGAGTGCTTTACTCATAATTGAACACGTTCAAAAAGGGGGATTCGGCTATGGATAGCAAGAGCGCTCAAACCAGGGCCCTGGTTTTGGATACTGCTTTGGGCATGTTTCGAGCCAAGGGATTCGCCAAGACCACCATGCGGGCCATCGCTGCCGAGGCAGGTGTCTCACTGGGCAGCGCCTACTACTACTACGCGTCCAAGGACGAGCTGGTGCTGGAGCTGTACCGGGAGTCAGTGGCCGAGCAGCGCGCGGCCGCGGCCGTGGCCATGAATGGGGTCACCGGTTTGGCGGACAGGCTCAAGGCCGCCCTCCACGCCGGGGTGGACGCGCTGACTCCGTACCACGACTTCGGCGGCGCCTTCATGTCCAGCGCACTCCCGCCGAGCTCTGCCCTGAGTCCTTTTGGTGAGGCGTCAAGGGAAGCCCGGGAGAACGCCGTCGGACTTTTCTGTGATGTCATTGACGGCACAAAGGTGCCCCAGTTCCTCCGACAGCAGCTGCCTGAACTGCTGTGGCTGGCCTACATGGGTGTGGTGCTGTTCTGGGTTTACGACACCTCCGCACAGCAGCGCCGCACGCGCACCCTGATCGATGGGGCTGCGCCCCTGATCGCCAAGTTGGTGTCCTTTTCTAGGTTGCCCGTGGTGAGGCCGCTGGTGGAGGAAGCGCTGGCGCTCAAGGCCAAGGTGCAGTCATGAAAACCGTTGTCATCGCCGGGGCATCCGGATTCATCGGCACCCACTTTCGCGGCTATTTTTCCGCGGCCGGGTGGCGGGTCCGCACCATTGGCCGCTGCGGTGACGCACTCTGGGGCAATACCGCCGCAATGACCGGGGTGTTGGACGGTGCCGATCTGCTGATCAACCTGGCCGGAAAGTCGGTCTCCTGCCGCTACACCCCGGCCAATAAGGCTGAAATCATCCGATCGCGCGTGGACACCACCGCCGAGCTGGGCCGTGCCGTGGCCGCGTGCAGCCGCCCGCCGCGGGACTGGTTCAACGCCAGCACCGGGACCATCTACCGGGATGCCCGGGACCGTGCGCAAAACGAGGACGACGGCGAACTCGGCTCAGGCTTTTCCGTGGACGTGGCGCGGGGTTGGGAGGAAACGCTCGCAGCGGCCCACACCCCGCACACCCGCAAGATTCCCCTGCGCATCACCATTGCCATGGGACCGGGCGGCGGTGTCATGCGTCCCTTCAACAACTTGGCCCGCCTCGGTCTGGGCGGCCGGATGGGCGATGGCCAGCAGAAGTACAGTTGGATTCACGTCGAGGACCTGTTTAGGGCAGTCCTATTCCTCCACGAACACCGCGAGATCACCGGGCCTGTCAACATCGCCGCTCCCGAGGTGGTGAGCAACGCGGAGCTGATGGCAGCCGTGCGTGCGGCAAACCGGGTGCCATTCGGGCTGCCCACGCCGGCGTGGCTGCTGATGATTGGCGCGGTATTCATCCGCACCGAGACAGAGCTGGTGCTCAAGAGCCGCTGGGTCTCTTCCGGCACGCTGCAGGCCGCCGGATTCACCTGGCTGCACCCGGACCTTGCCAGCGCGCTCGCGGACATCAACGGGCGCAGCGCTGCGGGGAACACTAAGGAGGTAGTTTGATGAGCAACGAGGCCAACACTGTCCCCGCGGTCGAACTGGTGCCGCCCGAGTGCTTTCGCATGCGCTACGGCGCCCCGGCGGTGCTGATTGGTTGGTTCGTGACGT
The DNA here is from genome assembly GCF_054510895.1 of Arthrobacter sp. HLT1-20. Classification (NCBI taxonomy): domain Bacteria; kingdom Bacillati; phylum Actinomycetota; class Actinomycetes; order Micrococcales; family Micrococcaceae; genus Arthrobacter; species Arthrobacter sp. HLT1-20. The sequence continues at coordinate 44,534 of NZ_JBTNDR010000031.1, forward strand.
TCTTTGTGTTCTGCCTGGGCCTGACGGTGGTCACTGGTGTCAGCTCCGGGGATCTGGTTTCCGGCGGGTACCTGCTGCCCTTCGCGCTGATCTATGGCTTCCCCGTCGCAGCGATCGTGGGCCTGCCGTTGGCAATCCTGCTTGCCTGGCCGCTGCGGCGGGTCCGTGCGCAATGGCTCCACGTCGTGGCGTTTGCGCTGGTCATGGGTGCTGTCACGTCCGCCGCTGCGTTCGTGCTCGCCGAGGCTGAGTTTGAGCCTGGCAGTTTGGCCATTGCTGCAGGGGTCGCGGTCAGTGCCGCGATTGGCCGGGCCACGGTGGTGACGTTGGTGGCCCGGCGCAACCCATAGCCCGGCCGGCTACCCGCCGATGGATTCCCGGTGGAAATCGGTGCGCCAGAGATCAACCACAGCGCCCGCGTCATCCGTGACGAGGTACTCCGGCCAGCGGTCGAAGGCCGAACACGGGTGGGAGATGCCCAGTTCCACAATGTTCGTCACGGCCAAGCCCTCGGCGCCCAGCAGCACTGCGTGGTGGTCGAACAGCTTGTGCACCTTCGCCGTGGCCGCGGGCAACAGATCCCCGGCGGCGGTGTACGCGGCCAGGAAAGGCGGCAGGCCGGCGTCGTACGGCAGATCCCGCTTGCCGGCACCCGCCACCACCAGGCCATCCTCGGGCGCCGAGACTACCAGCGCGCGGATGGTCAGCGCGGCGGTGAGCCCGGGGATGGGATTGACGCCCGCATAGGTGCCGTGGTCATGCGTGGCGTAGCAGCCAGACCGCAGGACATTGACGGTGCCGGGAACATCGGCGTCGGAGGGCAGGAACTCAATCACGCGGTCCGGAAAAGCCGAACCGCCCATGGAGAAGATCGGGGCGGGCGTTTCATACTGCGCGGCCAGGTCAAGGTAAATATCGTGGACCAGCTGGCAATGGTGGTCCACGGCGTCCAGGTTGATGGCGTCGCGCGAATTGGGCACCACGCCCTCGTAGCCGGCAACACCCACCAGCCTCAGTCCGGGCGCCGCCGTGATGGCCGCGGCCACCTCGCGCGCCTCGCCGAGGGAGCGCACGCCGGTCCGCCCGGCCAAGGTGCCCACATCAATCAACATGTCCAGGGGCCGGCTGCTGCCCTGAAAAACGGATGCTGCCACGGCCACGGCGGCCACGGAATCGGCGAAAATGCTGATTTTTTGGGCCGGGTCAGCCACCAGCCACGCCCTGATCCGGCCCAGGCCGTAACCGTCCACCACCTGGTTGGCGACGAATACGTTCCGGTGCCCCCACGCCAGGACTGTGTGGACCTGGTCCACAGTTGCCACGGTCACCCCGACGGCGCCGGCGGCAAGCTGGCGCTCAATGATGGGTGCGGACATGGTGGTTTTCACGTGCGGGGCCAGGACCACATTCCTGTTCCGGCACCACGCGGCCATGGTGCTGATGTTGCGCTCAAGCGCGGAGACGTTCAGGCGCAGCTGGGGGAAGGCGGATTGGTTCACCAGGTTCTCCATTTCAAAGCTTCGATGCCGCTGGACGGTGCGGCGGTGGTTAGGGCCTGCTGGCAATTCTATCGGCGCCGCATACCCGGACGCACGGGACCAGGTTTTGATGCAATGTGCTTGATGTAAGGCTGCAGCACCCACAAAGCAGCAAAACCCGGTAGGCTCCTTTCAACCACTGGTGGGCCGCCGAACCAATGCGCCCGCCACCGAACCCAACCCGGAACAGGATCCCCGCATGACTTCCACCCTGACGCTCACCACCCGCGTGATTGAACTGGCCGAACTGGGTCCGGATTCGCCTATGCCGTCCGTTCAGCCGTTGCTGGAGCCGCCGTATACGGTGGGCGAGGGCATCCCGGAAGAGGTGGCCGCGGGAGTGGGCTGGGGAAAGGTGAACAACATCTATCCCTATCCCATGCAGGAGAGCTACACCCGGGATGTCAGCCCCACTGAACTAACCGCCGTCGTACAGGAAAATAAGCATGTCCGGGCCCTGTTCCTGCCGCAACTTGGTGGCCGGCTCTGGGAGCTCACCGACAAGGCCACGGGCAAGGAACTGCTGCATACCCAGGACCGCATCATGTTCGGCAACCTGGCCCTGCGCAACGCCTGGTTTGCGGGCGGGATTGAATACAACATTGGCACACGCGGGCACTCGCCCACCTCGAGCGCGCCCCTGCATTCTGCGATTGTGCGAACGCCCGATGGGCAGGACGTGCTGCGTATGTGGGAGTTTGACAGGCTGCGTGAGGTGGTGTTCCAGATTGACGCATGGCTGCCGGAAGATTCGCCCGTGGTGTTCGTGGCGGTTCGCATCCAGAACCCGAATGACAAAACCGTGCCCATGTACTGGTGGACCAACGCGGCCGTCCCGCAGACTCCCGCCACGCGCGTGATTGCCCCCGCGAAGGAATCCTACGCCACCGACTACGACGGCTCCATGACCCGCGTGGATGCCACCCATTTCCACGGCAAGGATGCCACCTGGCCCGTCAACAACGCCCAGGCCGCCGACTTCTTCTTCGACATCGCGCCGCAGGAGCGCCGCTGGGAGGTTGCCGCCGACGGCGAAGGGGACGGGCTGGCGCTGGTGTCTTCCGTCCAGCTGCGCGGCCGGAAGCTGTTCATCTGGGGTGAGAGCGTGGGCGGGCACCGCTGGCAGGAATGGCTCACGCCCACGGTCTCCGGGGAGCCGCGCCACTACGCGGAAATCCAGGCCGGGCTGGCCCAAACCCAGTTTGAGCACGTGCCCATGCCCGCCGGCGCCAGCTGGCAGTGGGTGGAAGCCTACGGCAACGCCGCCCTTGATCCCGTGCTCGCGGCCGGTCCCTGGGATGATGCCGTGACCCACGGGGCGAAGCGCGTCGAGGCTCTGGTTTCCGAGGCCGCCATCGCGGATGCCCTGTCCGACGCCGGACGCTGGGCAGATCTGCCGCCGACGGATTTGGTCGTGGCCGGCAGTGGCTGGGGTGCCCTGGAGGCGGTGCGCCGCCGGCACGCCACGATGGACTGGTTGGATGAGTCCGGGACCCCGTTTGCGCCGGAGACCCTTACTGCCGATCAGGAGCCGTGGCTGGCGCTGCTCAAGAACAACGAAGGCATCGTGGAAAAGCCCTTTGAGGCTTCCGCCTCCGACGCATCCGGACAGCCCTTTGGTGGTGCCGGGTCCTTTGTGCGCGGCCTCGACTGGGAGGACCTGCTCGCGGCCGGCCGCAACGCCAGCGCCGAGGCGGCCTTCCACCATGCAGTCATGGTCCACGCGCGGGCTTCGGCCAGCGCCGAGGACCTGGCGGTTGTTGCGGAGCTGTATCGCAACGTTCTGGCCGGATCCCAGAGATCAGGGTCTCCGCTCAGTCCCCGCAGCCGGAAGTTGGCCCTGCGCGGGCTGGCCTTGGCGTTGATGGCTGCGGGCGATACCGCCGGCGGCCTGGCTCAATTTAGTAGCGCATGTGCACTGGAGGCCGATGATCGCTGGCTTCTCGTGGAGGCCATGACCATGGCCGTGGACAACGGCAACCCGGAGTTGGCACTGGCGTTGGCTGGCCGGGCACCGCAGTCCCTGTCCGCGCTGGGGCGGGTCAGATTCCTGACGGCCCTGGCCCATGCCCGAACGGGTGACAGCGCCGCCGCCGCGGCCATCCTCAAGGCGGGTGTTGAGGTGGCCGATCTGCGCGAGGGCGTGAACTCCCTGACTGACCTGTGGCGTGAGGTGTGCCCCGGCGAAGACGTCCCAGCCGAATACCAATTCAGCATGCAGTAGCCCTTCCGACGCTCTCGCAGTAGTGGTCAGTTTTTCCCCGACCCTCTCGCAGCAATGGCTAGTTTTTTCCGAACGCTCTCGCGATAGCGTCCGCAAATTTCTGACCACTACTGCGAGAGCGTCCCGGAGAATCCAGCCACTACTGCGAGAGCGTCCCGGAGAATCCAGCCACTACTGCGAGAGCGTCCCGGAAAATCCAGCCACTACTGCGAGAGCGTCCCGGAAAATCCAGCCACTACTGCGAGAGCGTCCCGGAAAATCCAGCCACTACT